>NZ_JBSHCR010000077.1:0-18145 GCF_053615895.1 Isoptericola sp. NPDC055881 | reverse complement strand
TGCGTGCTGAATCGATCCTCAAGATGGACTTTTGAGGATCGATTCAGCACGCACGTTGCGTCCCCGGGGGTCGTGCGGGGGCCGCGGGTCAGCGCACCTGGAAGACCCGCAGCATCGCCTGCTCCACCTGGCTGCCCGACGCGTCCTTCAGCACGGTGCACAGGTGCACGAACCCGCCGGCCGCCTGCTCGTTCGGCACCTCGGCGGTCCAGCTGCCGTCCGCGCCGCGGACCACGGGCACGTCGTGCCAGTCGGTCACCTGCGACAGGACCGTCTGCGTCCCGGTGGCGTACTGCAGCGTGACCCCGGTGAGGTCGACGGGCCGGCGTGTGGCGTCCGACGTCGCACCGAGCACCACGTGCACCGGCTCGCCGCTCGGCGCGCGGTCGGTGAGGTCGGTGCCGACCTCGAGGCGCGGCACCAGCAGCGGCTGGGTGCCCTGGGCGGCCCGCTCGGTCGGGAACGTCCAGTCGGTCGTGTAGGCGAGCCCGAGCAGCGAGGTGGCGGTGCTGCGGCGCGTGAACTCCTGCCGCACGTGCACCTCGCTGGGCGTCGACGGCACGGGGTAGAGCGCACCGACCGGGGCGACGGGCGTGCCGTCCACCCAGACCCTCCGGTACGTCGTGTCCGAGTAGTAGAGGCCGGTCGAGTCGTGGCCGGCCGCGTCGCCCCAGGCGGAGAGCGTGACCGCCAGCCCGTTCAGCCTGCGGTCGACCAGCGGCACGTCGTTGGTGTTCGACGACGCGCCGAGCGGCGTGCCCAGCCACGACGTCGGCTCGGTGCTGCCCGGCGCGTACGTGCGCGGGCCCTCGAACGACGACGCGCTGGAGAAGTTGGTCGTCATCCGCGTGATCGTGGTCCAGCGCACGTCCGGCGACGCCGTGTAGTACTCGGTCCGCTCCAGGGGCGCGGTCACGGGCAGGAGCGACCCGCCGGCGTACACGGACCCGGCGCCGGGCAGCACGAGGCCGATGTCGAGGAACCAGGTGCGCGAGTCCGCGGCCTGCGAGTGGTACGTCGTGGGGACGGTGGCGAGGTCGGCGTCGCGCACGCGCTGGACGCCCGTCGGCACGACGCCGTCCAGCACGGTGGCGACGTTGTACAGGTAGGGGCTGGTCGCCACGGGCTGCCCGGACCACGACATGGTCACGGGTCCGGCGGCGAGCTCCGCGAGGAGGGCCTCGCCGTCGGCGCGTGTGATGGTGACCATCGGCAGCGTCACGCCCGACCCGGAGGTGGTGAAGCGGCCCTGCGCCGACGACGAGTACGCGAGCACGCCCAGGGCTCCGCGGCCCCGCAGCGCGCGGTCCCACTGCAGGCTGTTGCCGCCCTGGACCGCCGTGGCGGCGTCGACGAGCACGATCTTGCCCTCGACGTCCGCGGCGTCGAGGTTCGCGACCGTCCCGGGGCCGACGGAGACCAGCGGCGCGGAGGCGTGGCCGTCGAACTCGGGGGCGAGGCTGACGGGCAGGTCGTCGACCGTGTGCCCGCCGGACGAGGTCATGGTGAGGCGCGGCGCGGTGAGCCGCGCGGTCGCCTCGAACGTGAACGCGTCGTCGACCTTGGCGCGGGTGGTGTACAGGTGGTTGACGTACGACGGCACGGTGGTGAGCGCACCCGTGCGCATCCCGCCGTCGTCACCGAGGCCGTACGTGAAGCCGACGGAGAACCCCTGCGGCTCGCCGGGACGGTCGGTGCGCCAGCTCAGCTCCGTGGCCTCGCGCGCGTCGAGCACGACGGTGGTGTCGCCGTCGACCCGCACGTGGTCGGTGTAGACCTGCGAGACCGAGTCGACCTGACCGTGGTTGCCCGGCACGTCCCGCGTGAGGATCACGCCCGAGAAGTCGTACGTGCCGTAGGGGAGCGTGAGGTCCACGCTGCCGTCGCCGACGCCGTAACGGGAGCCGGTGTCGCGGTGCCGGTCGATCACCTGGAAGGAGGAGAAGGAGTCGGGCGCCTCGCCGAAGCGGTTCGTCGTCCGGACCGTCACGGTCGCGGTCGGGGCGGTCAGGTCGGCCCACACGGGGACGGTGACGCGGGCGCCGTCGGGCCCGACGCCGACGATCCGCCCGGTGACCGTGCCGTAGTCGTCGTCCTGCACGTGCCGGGACGGGTCGACGACGACCGGGACGTCGGCCGTCCCGTGCGCGGGGACCACGACCCGGTGCTTCGGCGCGCCGAGCGCGAGCACCCGGCCCGGCAGGCGGGAGCCGTCGTCGCCGTACGTCTGCAGGCTGAGGGAGAGCGTCACGTTGTCGTCGGAGGTGTTGGTGAGCGTCACGGGCCGGCGGACCGGCTCGAGGTCGCCCTGGGGGAAGGCGTACGTCCCGAGGTCGACGCCGGAGGCGGCGGTGACCGCCTGGTCGACGGCGCGGCCGACGTCCATCGGCCCGGCGCCCTGGTCGAGCACGGGGGCGTCGGTCGCGGCGGCCGCGGACGTCAGGGCGTCCTTGACCTGCTGCGGCGTCCAGCCGGGGTGCCGCTGCTGCACCAGGGCGGCGCCACCGGCGACGTGCGGGGTGGCCATGGACGTGCCCGACATCGCGACGTACGGCAGGTCGTCCCCGCCGCCGGCGCGCGCCGCCACGACGTCCACGCCCTGGGAGGCGATGTCCGGCTTGGCGGCGGGGCCGCCGACGGACGGCCCGCGGCTGGAGAAGGAGGCGGTGCGGTCGTCGCGGTCGACGGCGCCGACGGTGAGCGCCGACGGCGCGCAGCCGGGCGTCGAGACCTGGCCGTGCAGCCCCTCGTTGCCCGCCGCGATCACGAACAGGGCGCGGTCGGAGAGCGCCTCGACGAGGTCGACGTCCGGGCCTGCGCAGGTGGTGGTGGACGAGTCGCCGAGGGACATCGAGACGATGTCGGCACCCTGGTCGACGGCCCACTGCATCCCGGCGAGGATCCACGACGTCTGGCCGGAGCCGTCGTCGTCGAGGACCTTGCCGACGAGCAGGTCCGCGCCCGGGGCCATGCCCGCGTAGCGCCCGTCGGAGGCCGCGCCCGTGCCGGCGATCGTGGAGGCGGTGTGCGTGCCGTGGCCGTTGCCGTCCTGGACCGAGCCGCCGGCGCTCACGAAGGAGCGGGTGGCGCCGACCTGGCCGGTGAGGTCGGGGTGCTGCTGGTCGTAGCCCGTGTCGAGCACGGCGACGGTGACGCCGGAGCCGTCCAGCCCTTCGTCGTGCGCGGCGCCCGCGCCGGTCAGCGGCACGGTCGGCGGAAGGTCCGTGACGGCGGTGCCGTGCACCTTGCTGTCCAGCCAGATGCGCTCGACGGCGCCCGCCGAGCGCGCCCCGGAGCCGGGCTCGAGCCCGGCCCACGCCGCGGTGGCGCGGTCCTTGTCGATCGACAGGGCCGTCGCGTCGATCGCGGGGAGCTCGGCCGTGGTGGTCGTGCCGCGGGCGGCCGCCCGCGGGGCTGCGCCGTCGGCGTGCTCCACGATGACCGGCAGGGAGTCGCTCGACGCGTCGTCGTACCCGTCGCGCCACAGGAGGCTGAGGTCGAAGAGCCGCTCGTCGAGCGTCCCGGCGTCCACCAGCGGCTGCGCCGCGGGCGGGACGAGGTAGGTCTCGTCACCCTCGACGTACGTCGTCGTGACCTGGTCGTCGCCGGCGAGGCGCGCCTCGGCGACGTCGCCGTCCGCGTCGATGCGCGCGGTCACGACGTCGCCGGTGACGAGCGTGAACCGCGCGACGGCGCCGGCTGCGGGCTCGGCCTGCTCGGCGGGTGCGGCGGCGGTGGCGGCGGTGGCGGCATCGTCGGCCGACGCGGCCGTGGCGCCGCCGGCGAGCAGTGCGAGCGCGGCGGCGGCGGTGGTGCCCCTGCGCGTCCGGGCATGACGGTTCATGTCGGTCTCCCTTCGGTGGGGCAACTCTGGACCACGGACGTCCGGTGCGGGCGGGCCGGGGGTGGCGGGCTCGTGCCATGGCGGATAATCGCCACGTGCTGGGAGACCTGGGTGCCCGCCTCGGGCCCGACGACGAGGCGGTCTACCGCCTGGCGATGACCGGGCCGGGCATCTCGCCCGAGGGCGGGGCCGCGGTGCTGGGGCGGTCCGCCGACGAGGTCCGGGGGAGCATCGACCGGCTCGCGGAGGGCGGGCTCCTGGTCCCCGCGGGCGACGGCGCGCTGTGGGCGGCGACGCCGCCCGAGGTGGCGCTCGGCCCGGTCGTCGCGCGGTCGCGCGAGCGGCTGCGGCGCGACGAGAACGTCTTCGCGGAGCTTGTCGAGGCCTATCACGCCGAGCGCTCCGCGACGTCGCTGGAGGGCCTGGTCGAGCTGGTCGAGGGGGAGGCCCAGGCGGCGCGGGTCACGCAGCTCGAGATCGGCGCCCGCGAGTCGTTCTGCGCGTTCCAGACGGGCGCGAACACCGTGGTGCCCGTGGCCGCGACGCTCGACCCGGAGTGGACCCCGCCGGGGCTCGGCCCGGACACGCAGCGGCCACCGGCCATCCGCGGAGACCTCGCCTACCGGCTCGTCGTCGACGCGTACTACCTCCAGGAGCCGGGGGCGCTGCGCAAGCTCGACGACTGGCTCGCCGCGGGCCAGGAGATCCGCGTCTCGGACGAGGCGCTGCCGAAGGTGCTCGTGGCCGACGGGTCCGTCGCGATGGCGAAGGTGGCGCCGGACGCGGCGGTCGTGCTGCGCGGCCCGCTGGCCGGGCTCGCCCAGGCGCTGTTCGAGGCGACGTGGCGCGGGGCCCGGCCGTACCTCCCCGGCGGTGCGGAGATCCCCGCCGAGGACGCCCAGCTCCTGCAGCTCATGCTCGCCGGGCTCACCGACGTGGCGATGGCGAAGCAGCTCGGCACGTCGCAGCGCACGGTGCAGCGGCGCCTGCGGGCGCTGATGGACTCCGCGCACGTCACCACCCGCGTCCAGCTCGGGTGGTACGCCCTGCGGCACCGCTGGGTCTGACCCGGACCGGCCCTCGCGTCCAGGTCCGAAACACGCCCGTGCCCGGGCCGGCAGGTTGCCGACCCGGGCACGGGATGGTGCGCTCCCGTCCGCGTCAGGACGAGGCGGGGATGTTCGCCAGCAGGGCGCTCAGCGCGCTCGCCTGGGTGCGCCAGTCGAACACGTTCGCCTTGTCGGTCCCGCTGCCCCCGGCCCAGCGCAGGCCGAGGCGGTCCTCGCCGTTGCGGTCGTGGGCCCAGACGGACCCCGCCTGGCGGTCGACGAACCCCTGGTAGGGGTGGTCGTCGAGGGCGTCGTTCAGGTCGCCCAGGTACCGCAGGAAGATGCCCTTGAACTGCTTGGCGTTGTCGTCGCAGGTGCCCGCCGGGTCGCACTCCTCGGTGAGGATCCCGTCGGTGACCAGCTCCGGGTCGGTGGTGCCGGCGTCCGCGAGCCGGCGCACGGTCGTGAGGACCGACGCGTCGCCCGTGGCCCGGTAGAGCTCGAGGCCGCCACCGAGGAACACGCCCTGGTTGTACGTCCACACGGTGCCGCCGTTGTTCTCGCAGTCACCGTTGAGCCCGTCGTTCACCAGCCCGTCGGCGTTGATCATGCCGCTGGAGGTGATCCAGTCCCAGCCGGCCTGCGAGCGCGCGAGCCACGTGGTGTCGCCGTCGATCCGGTTGTGCAGCTCGGCCGTCAGCCGCACCCACAGCCCGTTCGTGACGGCGTTCTTGTAGGTGCGCTCGTGGTCCCACCACACGCCTCCGCCGCAGGTGCTGGTGTCCCAGTAGCCGTTGACGAACTCGCCGACCTTCTCCGCCATGTCGAGGTACTTCTGGTCGCCGGTGAGGTCGTACGCCTGCACCCAGGCGAGGCCCCACCACTCGGAGTCGTCGATCGCGCGGCTGGTGAAGTTGCCCCACAGCTCGTCGCCCGAGAGCTCGCCCGCGGGGAACGTGCCCTTGTTGCGCTCGAACGTGCGATCCACCTGCGGCAGGTAGCTCCGGTCGCCGGTGCGCTGCATGTACTCGATGACGGTCTCCGTCGCGACGGCGGAGTTCCACCAGCTCGACGGCCACCACGCCTTGTTCGGGTCGTAGTCGCCCATGAGCACCTCGGCGGCACGGGTGGCCCGGACCGTCGACGGCGGGGACGCGATCAGCTCGTCCAGGAGCGGCAGGAGGGCGGCCTTGGCGAGGCGGCTCACCCGGGAGTCCTTCGCGTCGGCGACGGTCGAGCGCAGCTCGGCCAGCGCGTCCGCGAGGGGGGCGGCGTGGTTGCCGTCGGCGGCGTCCTGCGCCTCGTCGACCAGGTCGAGGAGGGTGCGCGAGAGGCCCTTGTTGATGTCGCCGCTGCGGGTCAGGTCCCCGATCTGGGCCCGGACCAGGCCGAGGCCTTCGCCGGCCCCGATCCACTGCGACACGACCAGCTCGAGGTCCTCGCGCACCCGGTCGGGCAGGAGGCTCTCCGGCGTGCCGTCCATGACGGCCTTGAGCGCCCGCACCTGGGCGCGCACGCCGTCCGTGTCGCCGTCGTCCTCGGCCGCCTGGGCGGCGTCGACGACGTCGCCGAGCTCCCGTGCGGTGCGTGCCGGGATCTGCCGGTCGTGCCGTGCGTCGTCGAGCACGGCGGCGATCTCCGCCACGCGCGGCTGGTGCGCCAGGAGCTCCAGCTCGGACAGCGAGGTGGCCTTGTCCTGCGACGCGGTCACGAGGAGCCGGTAGTGCCCGTAGATGCCCGGGTCGGCCACGGAGAACGCCCGTGTCTGCTGCCGGTCGGCGAACTTCTGCGCGCGCCGGGAGTCGAGCGTGACCCACTTCTTGCCGTCGGCCGAGCCCTGCAGGGTCCAGGCCTTCGGGTCGCCTCCCGCCTCGGCCGCGGACGTCAGCGTGTACATGGTCACGCGGGCCGTTCGCCCCTTGAGCTCGTAGGCCGCGGTGGGCTTGGCCGAGGTGAACGTCGTCGACGTGGCCGACGTGTCGTCGAACAGCGCGCCGGCCTTCGCGACGGCGTCGTCCGTGCTCGCCGTCCCCTTCTTCGGGCCGGTGACGTCGGCGAGCGGGTCGGGCACGTCGTCCCCCTGGGTGATCGACGGCAGCGCGTCGTCGTCGCCCGTGCCCCACGCCGAGGGCGTCGGACCCATGTCGAACTCGATCGTGCCGCCGGCGGCGAGCTGCTCCTGCGTGAAGAAGGTCGCCGTCTGGGGCTTGCCGTCGACGGTGACGCCCTGGATGTAGACGTTCTTCGCGCTGTTGTCCGGCGCGCTGAGCACGAGGTCCTTGCCGCCGGCGAGGTGGATCGTCGCCTTCGTGAACAGCGGGGAGCCGATCGCGTAGGTGGGGCTGCCCACCTGCAGCGGGTAGAAGCCGAGGGCGCTGAAGACCTGCCAGCCCGACATCTCGCCGTTGTCCTCGTCGCCGGGGTAGCCCTGGCCGATCTCGCTGCCCACGAAGGCGCGGGAGAGCGCCTCACGGACGATCTTCTGCGTCTTCGACGGCTGGCCGACGGCGTCGTACAGGTACGGGATGTGGTGCGAGACCTGGTTGCTCAGGCCCCACTGGCCCAGGCGGACCGCCTTGGCCTCGCGCATCTCGTGGATGACGCCGCCGTACGCGCCGGGGAACTGCGCCGTCTCGGGCGTGGTGAAGAACTCGTCGAGCTTGTCGGCGAGCGCGCCGCGGCCGCCGTACAGGTTCGCCAGGCCCTGCGGGTCCTGGACCGCGTGGAACGCGAAGTTCCAGCCGTCGGTCTCCGTGTACGGGCTGCCCCACGCGCGGGGGTCGAAGTCGGCGGCGGCCTGCGACCAGTCACCGTCGGCGTCCTTGGCGCGGAAGAACCCGGTCTCCGGGTCGAACAGGCGGACGTAGTTCTGCGACCGGTTCAGGTAGTACTCGTAGTTGTCGGCGTACTCCTGGTGGCGCGGGTCGGAGTCGTCGGAGGCGTCCAGGAGCTTCTTCGACATCGTCGCGATGCCGTAGTCGTTCAGGTAGTCCTCCAGCGACCACGAGGCGCTCTCGTGCGTCGACGCCGGCGTGTAGCCGAGGAACGTCGCCTGCTCCTGACCCTTGCGGCCGACGTGCTCGTTCGGCGGGGCGACGGACGCGTTCTTCAGCGCGGCGTCGTACGCCCGCTGCACGTCGATGTCCTCGACGCCCTTGCCGAGCACGTCGGAGAACGCGACGTCGGAGCTGGTGCCCGTCATGGAGTTCGCGTAGCCCGGGGCGGACCAGCGCGAGACCCAGCCGCCGTCGTCGAACTGCTGGGTCATGCCGTCCACCATCTCGGCGGCGTCGTCCGGGTACAGCAGGGCGTACGCGGGCCACGTCGTGCGGTAGGTGTCCCAGAAGCCGTTGTTGACGTAGACCTTGCCGTCGACGACCTTCGCGCCGGTCCTCGTCGCCGTCGTGCCTGCGGGCGCGGGGTCGAGGCCCGTGCCGGACTGGTCGACGTGCTTCCACTCGGGCGCGGCCGCCGTGCCGACGTTCTCGTGCCCCGAGTTCGGGTAGAGGTTGAGGCGGTACAGGTTCGAGTACAGCGTGGTGAGCTGGTCCTGCGAGGCGCCCTCGACGTCGATGACGCCGAGCTTGGCGTCCCACAGCGCCTGCGCGCGGTCGCGCACCTGCTCGAACGTGTCGTCGCCGGCGATCTCGAGGTCGAGGTTGTGCTTGGCCTGCTCGACGCCGAGCAGCGACGTCGCGATCCGCATCTCGACCGTCTTCGTCGTCGACGTGTCGAAGGTCAGGTACCCGGCGACCTTGTCGCGGCCGCCCGGGTCGAGCCTGTCGCCCGCGGTGGCCGGCCGGTCGAACGTCGCGTAGACGTACATCCGCTTGTACCCGTTGCTCTGGCTGCCGCCGGCGACGTCGGTGTAGCCGGACAGGGTGCCGGCCGCCGGGTCGAGCGTCAGCCCGCCGTCGTTGCGGACGTTGTCGAGGATGACGTTCGACTCATCGCCGGTGAACGTGAACCGGAACATCGCGGCGTGGTCGGTCGGCGCGATCTCGGTCTTCATGCCGTCGTCGAACGTCACGCCGTAGTAGTACGGGCGCGCCACCTCGTTGTCGTGGCTGAACGTCTTGGCCCGCACGGAGCGGGTGGCGTCCGGCGTGCCGGCCGCGGCCGACGGCATGACCTGGAACATCTGGCGGTCAGCGATCCACGGGCTCGGCTCGTGGCTGAGGTTGAACGACTCGATCTGCGGCCGGTTCTGGCCGTCGTTGTCCTTCTGGTAGGCGTACAGCCAGTTCGTGGACCCGGCGTCGGTGGACGGCGTCCAGAAGTTGAAGCCGTGCGGCACCGCGGTGGCGGGGATGTTGTTGCCGCGCGAGAAGTCGCCGGTCGAGTTGGTGCCGCGCGTCGTCAGGACGTGGTCCGACGGGTGGTCGGAGGTGGCCGGCGCGGGCGCGTCTCCGATGGAGATGTCGTCGACCCAGCCGCTGAAGTCCGCCGGGCCGGCGGCGTTGTCGTAGCCGACCAGGACGCGGTCGATCGTCTTGCCCGCGGCGACGGCGCCGAGGTCGCTCTGCACGGCGTTCCACTGGTTCACGTACAGCGACTTCGCGTCGCCCTGGCCCTGCGGGTCGAGGGCGAAGCCGTGGCCGTCGGTGGCGGCGAGGTCGCTGAGGTAGGTGCCGTCGGTGAAGGCGAGGTCCACGGCGACGTGGGTGCTCGCGTACGACTGGTCCTTCTCGGAGGCCTCCGGGAACAGCTTGTACGACAGCTGCGTGTCGGCGCCGACGGGCACGTCGACGTCGAGGACGCGGTTGTCCGCGTAGCCGCGGCCGCCCGACGTCTGGCTGCCGGCGTAGCGCAGCGCGTGCGTGCCGGTCCAGCCGGCCTGCGTCTTCGCCGCGTACGCGCTGGCCGGGCCGGTGCCGAGCGTCGTCGCCATCGGGGTGGCCGGCGCCGCCTCGGTCGAGACGAGCCACTCGGCGAGCTGGGTGCCGTCGCTGCCGGAGTTCTCGGTGACCTTCAGGCGGTAGTAGCGGAACGCCTTCGGCTCCGCGACGGTGTACTGGCGCGTCTCGAGCCGCTCCGCGAAGCCCTGGTTGGTGCGGGTGTCGAGGGTGGTCCAGGCGTCGCCGTCGTTCGAGCCCTCGAGCTTCCAGGAGCGCGGGTCGCGGTCGGGGGCGTCGCCCGCGGAGGCGAGCGCGTAGGTGGCGACGGGCGCGGCCTTCTCGAGCTCGTAGGTGACCGACGGCGTCCGGGAGCCGACGAGCCACTTGGTGCTCACGTCGCCGTCGGCCAGGTTGGCCGCGACCTCGTTCGGCGGGTTCTCGCCGCTGGCGGTCACCTTCGCGACGGAGTCCGTGACGTCGCCCGGGAAGTCGATCGTGCCGGGCTCGAGCCGCTGGACGGACGCGTCGGCGACGACGACGTCGAGCGCGCCGCTGCTGTGGGTGCGGACCTGGAACTGGGGCCGGCCGCCGCCGATGGCAGGGCGGGCGATGTCGACCGTCACGGTGGTCGGCTCGGCGGAGAGCGTGACCTCCTCGCCGCCGACGTCGCGGTTGCCGTCGTAGACGTTGAGGAACACCGTGCCGCTGCCGCTGAGCGTGACCTTCGCGCGCAGCGGGACGCCGCGCTCGAGGTCGGGCATCGGCACCTGCACCCAGGTCTCGCCGGCCGACTGCATCGCCCAGTGCATCGCGGAGTCGCCCTGCGCGGCGGTGGGTGCGAGCGTGCCGGGCACGTTCCCGACGCCGTTCTGGAAGGGGCCCTCCCAGGCGAGGGCGTCGGTCGCGCCGCCGAGCAGGTTGCCGCCCACGGGCGTGCTCGGGCTGCGCTCGAGCACGGTGGTGCCGACGACGCCCGAGGAGCGCGGGCCGTCGGGTCCCTGCTCGACCTCGCTGTCCCACGTGGGCTGCGGGTCGTCGGGCTCGAACGAGGTGAAGAACGAGCCGCCGTCGGTGGCAGTCGTGGCAGTCGTGGCAGCCGTGGCAGCCGTGGCGGGGGCGGCCGTCGCGACGCCCGCGACCCCGACGCCGGTGGCGCCGAGCGCGAGGGCGAGGACCGGGGAGACGGTGACCTGCAGGCAGCGTTCGCGCGCCGAGGCGCGCGGCCGGGGTGGCTCGGACAGGGGCGGGGTGATCGGGCGAGAAGGCATCAGCGACCTCAGTGCTCGGGGCGGCGCGTTCGCCACCGCTTGACAGCGTTGTCTATGCAGCCTCACGAGACCACAACTTCAGGATTTACTCAATATGAAAGAGGAAACTCCTCGCCCTGCGTGGTGGGTGGCGCAGGGCGCGTCGTTGCGCCACGCTCGGGGGCCGTGACGACCCCTGCGACGCCCCCGCCGACCGCCCGTGTCCTCGTCCTGAGCGGCCGCGGCCGCCACGAGGACCCCTGGCACGACCACGCGGCCACGTCGCACCGGCTCGCGCTGGTGCTGGCCGGCCTGGACCGCCCCGCAGGCGTCGACGTCGTCGTCCGCAGCACCTTCCCTGACGCGCTCGACGACCTCGACGAGGTCGACCTGCTCGTGGTCAACGCGGGCACGCCGTGGCCGGGGTTCCGTGAGGCCGGGATCGGCCCGGACGACGCCGCGTGGGCGCCGTTCCACGCGCGCCTCGACGCGTGGGCGCGTGCGGGCGGCCGGATCCTCGCCGTCCACCAGGCCGCCAACGCGTTCGGCGACCGTCCCGCATGGGAGGAGGTGCTCGGCGGCCGGTGGGTGCCGGGGGAGTCGATGCACCCGCCGCTCGGGCCGACCACCGTGCCGCTCGCCGCCGGGACGCACCCGATCACCGACGGCCTGGGTGCCGTCGACGTCGTCGACGAGCGCTACTGCCGGCTGCGCGTCGCGCCGACGTCGCAGGTGCTGGGCTGGGTGACCGACGACGAGGGCGAGCGGCACCCGGCGGTCTGGGTCGCCGTCGCGCACGGCGGCCGCACCGTCTACTCCGGCCTCGGCCACGACGTGCGCTCCTACGACTCCCCGTCGCACGCCGAGCTCCTGCGGCGCGCGGCGACCTGGCTGCTGGAGGAGTGACGCGCGCCGACGAGCCATCTCGATGTCGAGTATCTTGACGTCAAGATAGAGGACGACGAGGAGACGACATGCGACTGCACCATGTCCAGGTGGCCTGCCCGCGCGACGGCGAGGACGCCGCGCGCGCGTTCTACGGCGCGGGCCTGGGGCTCACGGAGGTGGCGAAGCCGCCCGAGCTCGCAGGCCGCGGCGGGTGCTGGTTCCGGGGGTACGACGACGCAGGCGCCGTCGTGGCCGAGGTCCACGTCGGCGTGGAAGACCCCTTCGTCCCGGCGCGCAAGGCGCACCCGGCGCTCGTCGTCGACGACGCCACCACCCTCGACGCCGTCGCGGACCGGCTCGAGGCCGCGGGGTTCGACGTCGACCGCACCGAGCGCGAGTCGTTCACCGGCTACCTCCGGTTCCACACCCGCGACGGCGCCGGCAACCGGGTCGAGGTGCTCGCGCCCGCGTGACCCTCGCGCCCTCGACGGGCGCGTCGCCGGGCGGGGGCCGCGCGCCGGCTCATACGCCCGCGAGGGCGGGCACGGCGGGGGCGAAGGGGAAGCCGAGCAGCGACTCGAGCGGTGCGTACAGCTCCGGCATGTACATCGTCGGCGACAGGAGCAGGTTCTGCGCCGGGGCGACGAGCACGCTGACCTGCATGCCGACCTCGACGTCCGCCGACGCCAGCGGCCTGCCGTCGGAGTCGAAGGTCGTGATCAGGTCGGGGAACGACGCGCGGCGGTGGCCACCGACGTCGAGCGTCATGTACTCGTTGACGAAGTGCAGCCGCGTGGATTCGGCGTCGTCGAGGACGGCGACGCCGACGTCCAGCCCCTCGCTCTGGCGGCAGGCGTACTCGGCCACCGTGCCCGAGACCACGACCTCGCCGCCGAGGTGGTCGGCCGCCCCGGCGACACCGTCGGCGAGGTAGCGCTCACCCAGCGCGATGGCGAAGCTGATGGCCCCCGGGGCGCCGTGGTGCACCGCGTAGCCGACCTCGACAGGGTTGCGCGCGACCCCGACCCAGCCGTTCGCCTCGACGGACGCGCGGCGGACGACGTTCGACGTGGCGTCGAGACGGCCGGTGACCGAGCCCTCGACGGCGGCGGCGGGCTTGCCGCCGGCATACCCCTGGACGGACCGGTAGCCCTCGCGGACGTGCAGCCCCATCGCACCCATCTGGCTGGACGGGTGGGCGCGGCCGTTGCAGGCGAGGTCGATGACGGGCAGGCCCGTCATGGCCGCGTGGAACCAGCCGTTGATGCTGGTCTCCGCGCCGTTCTCGTTGGTGTGGAGCGCCGAGACCGGCGCCGGCAGGTCGCGGCGGAGCAGCTCCAGGGCGCGCAGCAGCTGGGTCGGGAGGACCTGCGGGTCGGGCGCGGCGGGAGCGCCGACCAGGGCGACGGTCGCGGTGAGGGCGTCGGGCGCGAACTCGTCCGCCGTCCAGAGCTCCGCGGTGCCCACCTGGAGGGCGAGCTCGGCGGTGCGCAGGCCGCGGCTGACGAACCCGCCGCCTCCGCCGCCGAGGATGGCGCCGCCGTAGACGGCGGCCTGGGCGTCGGCAGCGGTGAGGACTCGCTTCACGGGTGGGGCTCCTGGTTTCGAGGGTTGCGTACGGCGGTTGCCCGAGGGTCGGGCGTGGTCGTCGGCTATCTCGCCGTCTTCCAGACGCCGCTGGCGAAGGAGTAGAGGGCGTCGCCGGCGATCGCGCCACCGGCGAAGACTTCCAGGTCGGCCCTGACCTTCTGGCCCAGGACCCGAGGTGCCAGGACGCGGACGACGAGGCCTGCCAGCACCATCCATCCGGCCATCGGCGTGGTGATCAGGAGGCCCGTGGCGAGCAGGATGCCGAGCTGGCGCCGGGGGCCGCCGAGCAGCTGCACGAGCGCCCCCGGGACGGCCCACAGCGCCAGCTGCCGGGCGGTGTCGGCGGACGGACCAGCCTCGATCGCTGCCACGTACGCGGTGTCGATCGGGGCCACCTGGCCGTTGTCGAAGAACACCTGGTACGACAGGAGGACGACGACGATGGCGACGACGAAGCCGACCATCGCCGCGATGAGCTGCTGGCGCCGACCCTCGAGCTCGAAGGCCGGGTCGGCGTTCTCGCCGCGCAGCAGGTAGCCCGCCTTGAGGTCGTATCCCATGTCGGCGAAGGCGGGCCCGGTCGCGGCCGTGAACCCGGCCAGGACGACCAGGGCCTCCGGCGGGAAGCCGATGAGGATGCCGACGAGCAGCGTGATCAGCGCGATCGCGAACGCGGGGAACCAGCCCGAGTGCATCGCCGCGATGCCGACGAGCAGCTCGTGCAGGAAGGCGGCCGCTGCGGCGTAGACGATGAAGCCGACGAGCATCCCGGCGCTCATGTGGGTCGCGGCACCGGTGCCGAGCGCCAGGACCACCGAGATGGTCAGGTAGGCGCCGAGGCCGAGTCGTAAGGAGCTCCCCAGGCGTGCGGCGTCGGCCGCCCGACCGACCGCGGCGCGGTCCTGCGCGGCGTCGGTGCGGGACCGTCGCGAGACCAGGATCGTGCGCCCGACCTGCACCAGGGCGACGAAGCCCGCGCCCATCATCATGCCGTGGGGCAGGTACATGGCGTTGAGGTCCAGGCCGAGCAGCGGCCCCGCGTACTGGCTGGCCAGCAGCCCCGCGCCGAACGCCGTCATGGCACCGAGGCCACCGATGAGAGCCACGCCGAACGCCGACATCGGCAGGGAGAACACCGCCCCGGCGACGCCGGCGGCCATGCCCAGGCCGAGCACCTTCGCCCGCCGCCCGCCCTCGTCGCCTGCCTTGATGGCCTCGGCGGCGGCGACGCCCATGGGCCAGGGGCCCGACGCGGGGAACACGGGGGTGTCGTACGACCGGTACAGGAGCCAGGCATCCACGAGCATCGCCGCGGCGACCCCGACGAGCATCGGCACGATCATGTCGTCGAAGCCCATGAGGAACGGGATGCCGATCGGCAGGAAGAGGCTGTTCGCCGCACCGAACGTGGCCGAGGAGATCGACGTCTGCGCGAGGTTCTGCGCATGGACGGAGCGGTAGCCGCGGAAGGCGACCAGGGGCACGCGCGCGAGGGTCATCGCGGCGAGGGCGCCGATGAGGGCGGTGCTCGGCGTCACCCCGAGCGTGGCGAGCATCTGCACGCCGACGATCGCGCCGAACACGCTGAGCGCGAGGGTCAGGACGAGGTTGCCGGGAGCGAGGGCGCGGGGGTGGCGGTGCGCGTGGCTCCCGCGCGGCGGGACATCGGGGGACGCCGGAGGGTTCGGCGCGGCGTCGGTGCTCATGGGCGGTGCTCCTGACGAGATGGGTTCCCGCCGACGTTCACGAGCGGTTCCAGATTGTCGAATCGTGTGCAAGTATCTGGATCATCTACGGGGGTGGTTCGGGCGTCAAGATTCGTGCCTGACGCTCTCAGCATCTGGACCCCGGACGGTCGGCGGAGGTCCGCGCGCCGCCGCATACGATCGGCTCTCGCACCACACCTCGGGAGGCCGCGAACCTGTGAGCACACTCGCCAACGCACGTGACGTGCTGCGCCTGATGACCAGCCTGCAGCGCGACGTCACGGTGACCGACGTCGCCGCACGCCTCGGGGTGCCCAAGAGCTCCGTGTCCCGGACGCTGAGCATGATGGCCGAGTACGGGTTCCTCGAACGTGACCCCATGACCCGCGCGTACCGGCCCGGTGGCCTGATCATGGAGGCCTCGTACCACTTCCGCGCGTCGCGCGACACCATGACCCTCCTGGAGGAGGCGGTGGCCCGCCTGGTCGCCGACACCGGGTACACCGGGTACGTCGACGTGCTCGACGGCAGCGAGTCGCTCGTGCTGCACATGCGTATCGGGACCGCGGGCACCCTGCAGGTCTACACGCCGGCCGGGACGCGAGCCCCCGCCTATGCCAGCTCGATGGGCCGGGCGCTGCTCGCCCGCCTCGACGACGCCCAGGTGCTGCGTCTCGTCGACCCGGAGCTCGAGCACAGCACGGGCACAGCACCCACCAGTCGTGATGCGCTGCTCGCCACGCTGGCCCGGGTCCGTGCCGACGGCTGGGACGTCTCGCGCGGCGAGTGGGTGGCGAACGTCGGGGGGATCTCGGCCGCCGTGCTGGACGGCGGCACCGGCCAGGTGTTCGGCGTCGGGATCGCGATGCCCGTGCCCGAGCTGAGCGACGAGGTCGTCGCGCGGTACGGGACGCAGGTGCGTGACGCCGCTCAGCACGTCGGGAAGCTCGTCGGCGACCCGTACTGGCGGGAGTTCGCGTCGCCGGCGACAGTGCGTGTCGAAAGCCGCGACGAACGATCGGGGGACGACGGCGCGCCTGGAGCCTGAACCGCCCCGAGGGGGTGATCAGCGCGCCGCGACGATCGTCACGACGCGCCCGGGAAACCCGCCTGCCGCCAGGCCTCGTAGACGACGATCGAGGCGGCGTTGGTGAGGTTGAGCGACCGGCGGCCGGCCAGCATGGGGATCTTCACGCGGTCGGTGACGCGCGGGTGCTCCATCGCCTCCTCGGGCAGGCCGGTGGGCTCGGGCCCGAAGAGCAGCACGTCGCCGGGCCGGTAGGCGACGTCGGTGTACGTGGTGGTCGCGTGCGCGGTGAACGCGAAGACGCGGGCGTCGGGCAGCGCGTCGAGCGCGGCGTCGAACGACGGGTGCACGTCCATGACGGCGAGGTCGTGGTAGTCGAGCCCGGCGCGCTTGAGCTTGGCCTCCGACAGGTCGAACCCCAGCGGCTCCACCAGGTGCAGGCGTGCCCCGGTGACGGCAGCGAGCCGGATCGCCGAGCCGGTGTTCCCGGGGATCCGCGGCTCGTAGTAGACGACGTGGGCGAACGGGGACGGCGGGGTGGCGGGGAGCTGGTCGGGCACGGGCCGATTCTCCCACCGTGCCGTCACGGTGCCCGCGCCGGGCGTAGGGTGGGCGCCATGCTGATGCGCGCGTCCTGGTGGTGGCTGCCCCCGCAGCCGTGACCTGACGCGCCCACCAGCACCCGTCCCGAGCTGCCCGTCGCAGCCGGGACGTCGTCGTGTCCGGACCGGTCCGACGGGCGGCGATCCTCCGAAGGAGCCGCCCCATGTCCGTCCTGACCGCCCCCGCTTCCGCTGCCAGCGCCGCTGGCCCGGCCGCGGCTACCCCGAGCGCCGCCGTCGCGCAGGCCCGCTCGGCCGAGATCGAGGCCGAGATCGCCCGCGACCCGGGCCGCTTCCGCGTCCTGACAGGCGACCGGCCCACGGGCGCGCTGCACCTGGGCCACCTGCTCGCCACGCTCGACAACCGTGTCCGGCTGCAGGACGCCGGCGTGGAGGTGGTCCTCGTCGTCGCGGACTACCAGGTCATCACCGACCGGGACGACGCCGGCGACCTGCCCGCCGTCGTGCGCGAGGTGGTGCTGGACTACCTCGCCGCGGGGATCGACCCCGCGCGCAGCACGGTCTTCACGCACTCGGCCGTCCCGGCGCTGAACCAGCTGCTGCTGCCGTTCCTGTCCCTCGTCAGCGTGGCCGAGCTGGAGCGCAACCCCACGGTGAAGGCCGAGGCGGCCGACGCCGAGCGACGGCAGGGGCGCGGCATGTCGGGGCTGCTGTTCACCTATCCGGTGCACCAGGCCGCCGACATCCTGTTCTGCCACGGCAACCTCGTGCCGGTGGGGCTGGACCAGCTGCCGCACCTGGAGACGACGCGGACGGTCGCGCGGCGCTTCAACCAGCGCTACGCGGCCGCGAGCCCGTACTTCCCGGAGCCGGAGGCGCTGCTCACGCCGTCGCTGACCGTGCTGGGCGACGACGGCGCCAAGATGAGCAAGTCGCGGGGCAACGCGCTGGAGCTGCGCGCGTCGCAGGACGAGACGGTGCGCTTCTTCCGCCGGGCGCGCACGGACTCGGAGCGGCGCATCACGTTCGACCCGGAGGGCCGGCCCGAGGTGGCGAACCTGCTGCGCGTCGGCGCGCACTTCGCGGGGTCGACGCCGGAGGCGCTCGCGGAGTCGGTCGGGGACGCGGGGGCCGGGAGGCTGAAGGCCGTCGTGACGGAGGCGGTGGTGGAGGGGCTGCGGCCGCTGCGGGAACGTCGTCGTGCGCTGGCCGCCGACGCGCCCGCGGTGGTGCGGGACGTCCTCGCGCGGGGCAACGCACGGGCGAACGCCGTCGCCGACCGCACCCTGGCGGACGTCCGCAACCTCATGGGCACCGTCTACGCCTGACGCGCCGCAGCCGAACAGGGGGTTGTTCACGTTCTGAGCTCTCAGAACGTGAACAACCACCTGTT
>NZ_JBSHCR010000076.1:0-18479 GCF_053615895.1 Isoptericola sp. NPDC055881 | reverse complement strand
GGACCTCCGGGTTGTGAAGACTTCGACATCTCCACTAAGCCCGGAGGTCCTCCCTTCGACAACCCGAACTGGCACCAACCTCCTGGCCGGGTACAGCTAGGGCGTTGCGGCGGCGTCAGGTGCTGCCGAACTCTCTGGAGCGTGGGGAGTTCGGTCGGTGCGCGAGGTCCAACGGATGATGACGTAGGCCCAGGCGGCGAAGGTGGCGATTGTGACAATCGTCCACGGTAGGAGGACTGGCCAAGCGTTGCCCTCGCATTCGGGGTAGATCGTGTCGTCGATGAGTGCTTGCCCGATCACGCTCCCGCAGATGGCACCGTCGGGAGCGGTCGCTTGACCAAGGCAGTTCCACCATGCAAAGGCCAGCAGGATGAGGGCGACGGCAGTGACAGGCCAGGCGACCGCGCGGGTGCGCCGAACGCCTCGAAGGTTGGCAATGATCAAGACGAGTGTTGTCGCCCCGACGATGAGTAGGGGCAGGGTCCACACGACGGACAGGAGAACGGCGAGATCGCTGTCGGACATCGGTACCTCCTAGCGGTGCTTGAGTGCGTACCAGACGCGCTTGATCTTGCCCTGGTCCTTGGCGAGCTTGATCGAGGTGGTCAGGGGGATGTTGTGACGGTTGGAGCTCTTCTGGCTGATGAACGGCATGTTCGGGTAGTTCTTGTACACGCCGGTGCGGTTGCCGGTGACGACCATGACGTGGTCGATGGTGCCGTCGGCGCGGCCGTAGCACGGTGTCGGAGATGACCTGGTAGCCGGTGTCGGTCTGGCGCAGCACGTACCGGTGGGTGTCGGTCCAGGACGACTCGATCTCCTCGCTTCCCGAACCGACTGGCCCGCCTGACTCATGGATGCCGGGCATACCGGTCGAGGTGGTCGTGGTGGTGACGGCGGCATCGACGCGGACCTTGCCCGATCGGTCCAGCACCTTCACCGTGCCCGGGGTGATCGTGGTGTGCGCGTCGATGATGCTCAGCCCGGCCTGGGTGAACGTGGTGTCGACCCCGCAGGGGTGGCGGCCGCGGCAGTGGAGATACTCCCGCCCAGCAGGCAGGCACCGACCAGCCCGGCCGTGACGGTTCGTGCAGTCCTTCTCAACTCAGACCCCTTCGACCTGTTCAACGGTCCGCGGGGCCTCTCGGCTCGTTCGAGAAGTTCTGCCCTGCGGTCCGTCGACCAGGTTCCGCCCACATCCCGGGGTGCGACCGCCAGAACGAGACGGATTGCAAGAACTGCAAGCCCAGTTCGTCACACCGCGGTGCTGAGCCCGTCGCGTACCCCGCAGTGAATCGTGCGAGCGTCCGTCCGGTCGGCAGCCGGCCCGGGACCGGCGCGGCGGGTCGGATGAGCGGTACTGATTGAAGGGGCGACGAGCCACGATGCTCGATGAGTCGCTTCCCGGTCCGCGCAGAGACGAGGTTGGGCGAACGACGACGGGGCCCGCACCGTGTGGTGCGGGCCCCGTCGGTTCCAGGCGGAGGATGGGGGATTCGAACCCCCGAGGGCGTGAACCCAACACGCTTTCCAAGCGTGCGCCATAGGCCGCTAGGCGAATCCTCCTGGAGCGCAGCCGGCATCGAGCGCCAGCAGCCTCAGCAGGATAGCCGACACCTGCGGCTCCGTCCGAATCGCGAGGACGTGACGGTGGTCTCGGCTCTCGCTGCACCCTGGCAGGGCCGTGCCGGGGCGCGGCGCGGGTGCGAGGAGGTCCCGGCGCCGGTTTCGGGACCGGGCGGGGTCTCGGTTAGGCTGTCGGGCAGACCCCTCGTGCGGCACCATCTCGCCGAACTCCCCCAGGGCCGGAAGGCAGCAAGGGTAAGTGAGCTCTGGTGGGTGTGCGGGGGGTCCTTACTTTTGCCGGACCGTCCCAGAACACGCGGCAGACGAGGCCCTCGCGGCGTAGCGAGAGTGCCCCGGGTCACAGAATCCACGATGCGGATACAATTCCGTCCGCTCCCTGAGATTTGCCGGTCACCGGCTTGGTGCAGGGCCGCTGCGGATG
Source organism: Isoptericola sp. NPDC055881 (assembly GCF_053615895.1). NCBI lineage: Bacteria > Bacillati > Actinomycetota > Actinomycetes > Micrococcales > Promicromonosporaceae > Isoptericola > Isoptericola sp. NPDC055881. Next base: position 16,471 of record NZ_JBSHCR010000076.1, on the reverse strand, counting down.
GTCACCTTGACGGCATGTCCCGCTTCGCTCCCGCAGCACCCTCGACCGCGCGCTCCTGCCGTCGCGGCGACATGTGCTGCCCGGCGGCGACCGCGGGACGAATGTGCGTGCTCGACTGACCATCGCTCGGCCTCGCGCCTGACGGCGCCACCCGCCGTCGCCCCGCCCCCGGCACCGCCCGGGAGCCCCGTTCTCTCGCCGCCTCGAGCTGATGGCCGTGGCTGCCGCACCCACCCCGCCTCTTTCGGCGCCGCACCCCGGCGCCTGCCCGGAAGGACGACCATGTCCCGTAGCACCCGCAACCGCCTCCTCACCGTCACCGCGATCGCCGCCGTCACCACGTTCGCCCTGTCCGCCTGCGGCGGCTCGGACGCCGCCTCGGGCGACGGCAAGGGGGACGGCAAGCTCCGTGTCGGCGTCGTCGGCGCCTCCGACGACAAGTGGGGCGTCTTCACCCAGGAGGCCGCGGCCGAAGGCCTCGACGTCGAGCTCGTGGACCTCCAGGACTACACGCAGGCCAACCCGTCCCTCTCGCAGGGCCAGCTCGACGCCAACCAGTTCCAGCACCTGCAGTTCCTCGCCGGGTACAACGTCGACGCCGACGACGACCTGACGCCGATCGGCGCCACGGCCGTCTACCCGCTGGGCCTGTACTCGTCGAAGCACGACTCGCTCGACCAGATCCCCGCCGGCGGCCAGGTCGCCGTCCCGAACGACCCGACCAACCTGGCCCGCGCGCTCCTCGTGCTCCAGGAGGCCGGTCTCATCGAGCTGAAGGACGGCGGCAGCGCCGTCTCGACCGAGGCCGACGTGCTCCCCAGCTCCAAGGTCTCCGTGACCCCGGTCTCCGCCGAGCAGACCCCGATCCAGCTCCAGTCGGTGGACGCGTCGGTCATCAACAACGACTACATCGAGGACGCCGGCCTCTCCGCCGACGACGCCCTGTTCCAGGACGACCCCGACTCCGCGGCCGCCGAGCCCTACATCAACGTGTGGGTGGCGCGGGCCGAGGACGCCGACGACCCGGACCTCCTGAAGCTCGCCGAGGTCTCGCACTCCGACGCGGTCGTGGCCGCCGAGAAGAAGGCATCCGGCGGCACCGCCGTCATCAAGAAGAACTCGCCCGAGGAGCTGCAGAAGATCCTCACCGGCCTCGAGGACGACATCCGCGCGGCCTCCTGACCCGCCACCCGGACGGGGCGCGCCACCCGCGCCCCGTCCGCGGTACGGGGCACGACGGCGAAGGACGAGGACAGAGCAGTGAGGACGGACACGTGAGCGAGACCGAGACCGCAGGCGCGGCGCGCGCCGGCACCCCGGCGATCGAGCTGCGCGGGGTGTCGAAGACCTTCGGGGACGGCGACCGCGCCGTGCGCGCCGTGGACGACGTGTCCCTGACGGTGCACGCCGGCGAGATCTTCGGCGTCATCGGCTACTCCGGCGCGGGCAAGTCGACCCTCGTGCGCCTGGTGAACGCCCTGGAGGTCGCGACCTCCGGGACGGTCGTCGTCGAGGGCACCGACCTCTCGGGGCTGCCCGAGCGGCGGCTGCGCGGGGTGCGCGCCCGCATCGGCATGATCTTCCAGCAGTTCAACCTGCTGACCTCGCGCACCGTGGCGGGCAACGTCGCCTACCCCCTCAAGGTGGCGCGCTGGCCGCGGGAGAAGCGCGCCGCGCGGGTCGCCGAGCTGCTGGAGTTCGTCGGCCTGGCCGACAAGGCCAAGGCCTACCCGCGTCAGCTCTCCGGCGGCCAGAAGCAGCGGGTCGGCATCGCGCGCGCCCTCGCGACGTCGCCGACCATCCTTCTCGCCGACGAGTCGACGTCGGCCCTCGACCCCGAGACCACCCGGGACGTGCTGGCGCTGCTGCGGCGCGTCAACGCCGAGCTCGGCATCACCATCGTCGTCATCACGCACGAGATGGAGGTCGTGCGCTCCATCTGCGACCGGGTGGCCGTCATGGAGCGCGGCAAGGTCGTGGAGGTCGGCGACGTGTACGACGTCTTCTCCGCCCCGCGGGCCGACGCCGCCCAGCGCTTCGTCGGCACCGCGATGCACGACCGGCCGTCGCCCGACGCCCTCGCCCGGCTGCGCGAGCGGCACCCGGGCCGCCTCGTCACCGTGGGCGTGCGCGAGGGCGCGAGCACCGGCACCGACCTCTTTCGCCTGCTGCGCGAGCACGAGGTGGACGGCGCCGTCGTCTTCGGCGGCATCAGCGAGGTGGGGGAGCGGCCCTTCGGGTCGCTCACCGTCGAGCTCGTCGCGCCCGACGAGCGGGTCGCCGCGTTCCTCGCGGCGCTGCGCACCCGTGCCGACGTCGTCGACCTCGGCACCGCCGCCCGCCCGCTCGACGACCCGCGATCAGCTCTCGCCGAGGGAGGCACCCGATGAACCGCGACTGGGACACCCTCTGGCCGCTCCTGTGGGAGGCGTTCGGCCAGACCCTGCAGATGGTCACCGTGGCGATGCTCACCGGCGGCCTCGCCGGGCTGGCGCTGGGGCTGGCGCTCTACGTCACGCGGCCGGGCAACCTCATGGCGAACCGGGCCGTGTTCGGCGTGCTCAACGTGCTCGTCAACATCGTGCGGCCGATCCCGTTCATCATCTTCGTCACGCTGCTCGGGCCGGTGACGCTGCAGGTCGTCGGCACGACGCTGGGCACCGCGGCGTTCATCTTCCCGCTGTCCGTGATGACGGCGTTCGGCACCTCGCGCATCGTCGAGCAGAACCTCGTCGGCATCGACCCCGGCGTCGTGGAGGCGGCCCGGGCGATGGGCGCATCGTCGTGGCGGATCATCACCACCGTCCTCGTGCCCGAGGCGCTGGCGCCGCTGATCCTGGGGTACACGTTCCTGTTCATCGCGGTGCTCGACATGTCCGCGATCGCCGGCCTCATCGGTGGTGGCGGCCTGGGTGACTTCGCGCTGCGATACGGCTACCAGCGGTACAACTGGATGGTCGTCGTCGTCACCGTCGCGGTGATCATCGTGATCGTGCAGGTCGTGCAGTGGCTGGGGAACCTCTTGGCGCGCAAGGTGCTGCACCGCTGAGCTCCCCTCGGGTCAGACGTCCGTGAGGCGGCGCCACTGCGCGGCGACGAGCACCGCCGCGGCGGGTGCCACGACCGCGGTCAGGGCCAGCGCGGCCCCGCCGACGTCCGCCGCAGCCTCGGGCCCGCCGGTGCCGGTCCACAGGGACGGGACGGCGTAGGGGAACCAGGCGCCCGCTCCCACCAGCACGACGACCTGCGTCAGCGCCACGACCCCGATCAGCGCGCCGACCGTGGCGAGGGGGCTGCACGTCGCCGTCGCGACCGCGGCGAACGGGAGGCTGAGCCCGGTCCCGAGCAGGCCGGCGCCGAGGGCTCGGCCGGCGGCCGCCCAGGCGTCCGGGCCGAAGGGTGCGGACGTCGAGGCGGCGGCGAGGGCCGACGTCGCCACGGTGAGCACGGTCGTCGCGACGACGCACGCCGCCAGCCAACCCGCCACGACCAGCACCCGCGCGAGCGCCAGGGTGCCGCGCGGCGTCGCGAGGCCGAAGTACGCGCCCGCGCGCCCGTCGGCCAGCGGCTGGCCGAAGGTGGCGGCCACGGCGAACCCGCCGGCCATGAGCACCGCGACGGAGAGGATCTGGCCGGCGACGACGAGGTGGGTCGTGGCGAGGTCGCCGGTGGCGTAGTCGGCGAGCTTGGCGGCGCCCGCACCCTGCACCGCGCCCGACCGTGCCAGCGCGGTCAGCCCGACCGACGCGAGCGGGACCAGCGCGACCAGCAGCGGTGTCGCGAGCCGCTGCACGGTGGCGCGGCGCCACGCGAGGAGCTCGACGAGCAGGGCGGTGCGCAGCGCGGTCACGCGTGCCTCCGAGGGTCGGCCAGAGGGTCGGCCAGGGGGTCGGCCGAGGGGTCGGCCGCGACGTCGGCCGCGACGTCGGCCGCGAGGACGAGGTCGAAGAACCGGCGCTCGAGCTCGGCCCCGCCAGGGGCGAGCGTCCCGACGACACGCCCGCCGTGCACCGCGAGCACGCGGTCCGCGACGCGCGCCACCTCGTCGAGGTGGTGGCTCGACACCAGGACCGCGGCCCCGCTCGCGGCGCGCTCCCGGACCAGCGCGCGCACGAGCACGACCCCCCGCGGGTCCAGGGCCGAGGTGGGCTCGTCCAGGACGAGGGCGTCGGGCGCGTGGACGACGGCGCACCCGACGGCGAGGCGCTGCGCGTTGCCGAGGGACAGGGCGCGGGCGCGGGCGTCGGCCCAGGGGGTGAGGTCGAGGCGGTCCGTGACGGCGACCACCGCGTCGTCGACCGCGTCGTCGACCGCGTCGCGGGCCAGCCCGTGCAGGAGGGCCGCGACCCGGAGGTTCTCGACGACGGTGAGGGCGGGGTCCACCAGCGCGGCGCCGACGACGTGGCCGAACCTGCGGGCGGCGGCCACGGGCAGCCGTGCCGGGTCGTGACCCAGCACCCGGGCGGCACCGGCTGCGGGCCGCAGGCGGCCCGTGAGCACGCGCAGCGCCGTCGTCTTCCCCGCTCCGTTGAGCCCGATCATGGCCACCACCTCGCCGGGCGCCACGGTGACGGACAGGCCGGTGAGCGCCCGCCTCCCGCCGAAGGCGTGGTGGACGTCGCGGAGCGCGAGGGCGGGAAGCGGGTCAGGCATCGTCGTCACCCGGCGCGAGCAGCCGGAGCGCGCGGGCGACGGTGTCGGCGACCGTCGTCGCGGGGTCGGCGGGCGCGAGGAGCGCCGCGGTGCACGCGCCCAGGCACGCGGCCGCGGCGACGGTCGCGTCGAAGCGAGGGACGCCGTCGGCGACCAGGCGGTCGGCGACCGCGCGCTCGGTGGCCGCGGTCGCGCCGACGGCCGCCGCCCGCAGCCGGGGCGTCCGTGCGACGAGCGCGACCCGCCGCTGCGCGGTGGTGTCCTCGGCGGGCGCGACGTCGCCGAGGGCCGCGAGCATTCCTCGCCGGACGCGCTCGACGGGCGGCAGGTCCGCCGGTTGGGCGCCGACGGCCTCCGCGATGAGCGGGTCGTACGGGTCGGAGACCAGCAGGGCGTCCTTCGTGGGGAAGTGCCGGAACAGGGTCATCTGCGTGACCCCGGCGGCGTCGGCGATCTGCGCGGTCGTCGTGGCGTCGTAACCCTGCCGCTCGAAGAGGTCCAGGGCGTGGGAGACGAGGCGGTCGCGCGTACGTCGCGCCCGCGGGGTGACGAGCACGGGGCCGTCGGCGGTCATGAAGCCACCGTACACCTGAATGTGAGTGACTCACTTTTCGCCCTGTGCAGCGGCCTCGTCCGTGTCGGCTGGGGCGTCTAGGGTTGGCGGGGTGACCACCGCTCTGTACCGCCGCTACCGGCCCGAGACGTTCGCCGAGGTGATCGGCCAGGAGCACGTCACCGCACCGCTCATGCAGGCCCTGCGCAGCGGGCGCGTCAACCACGCGTACCTCTTCTCCGGCCCGCGCGGCTGCGGCAAGACGACGTCGGCGCGCATCCTCGCGCGGACGCTCAACTGCGCCCGCAACACGCCGGAGACCCCCATCGACACCCCGTGCGGCGAGTGCCCGTCGTGCGTCGAGCTGGCGCGCGGCGGCCCCGGCTCGCTCGACGTCGTGGAGATCGACGCGGCCAGCCACAACGGCGTCGACGACGCGCGCGACCTGCGCGAGCGGGCCACGTTCGCCCCCGCGCGCGACCGGTACAAGATCTTCATCCTCGACGAGGCGCACATGGTCACGCCGCAGGGCTTCAACGCCCTGCTCAAGATCGTCGAGGAGCCGCCGCCCCACGTGAAGTTCGTCTTCGCGACGACCGAGCCGGACAAGGTGATCGGCACCATCCGGTCGCGCACCCACCACTACCCGTTTCGGCTCGTGCCGCCGGACGTGCTGGGCCCGTACCTCGAGCAGCTCACCGCCGCCGAGGGGATCGAGCTGGGCGGGGGCGTCGTGCCGCTGGTCACCCGCGCCGGCGGCGGCTCCGTGCGCGACAGCCTCTCCGTGCTCGACCAGCTCATCGCCGGCGCGACCGGCGGCACCGTGGAGTACGACACCGCGGTCGGCCTGCTCGGCTTCACCCACGCCACGCTGCTCGACGACGTCATCGACGCTCTCGCCGCGAGCGACGGCGCGTCCATCTTCCGCGTGGTCGACCAGGTGATCTCCACCGGGCACGAGCCCCGGCGGTTCGTGGAGGACGTGCTGGAGCGGCTGCGCGACCTCATCGTCATCGGCGTCTCCGGTGACGCGGCCGAGGCCGTGCTCCGCGGGCTGCCCGCCGACCAGCTCGAGCGGATGCGCACCCAGGCCGGGCGCCTCGGCGTGGCCGAGCTTTCGCGCGCAGCCGACCTCGTGAACGCCGCGCTCACCGAGATGACCGGCGCCACCTCCCCGCGGCTGCACCTCGAGCTGCTCTGCGCACGGCTGCTGCTCCCCGGGGCGGACGACGGCGCTGAGGGTCTCGCAGCCCGGATCGACCGCCTCGAGCGCGGAGTCATCGGCAGCGCGCCCGTGCGGTCCGCGCCCGCCGCGACGGGTGACCGCGGGCCCGCGACGGACGCGCCCCCGGCGGGTGCGCCTGCGGCCGGTGGCCTGAGCGGTGCCGCCGCCGCGCGTGCCGCCCTGCAGGCGAGCCGTCGCCCCGTCGACTCCGCCGAGCAGGCTGAGACGGCGGTGCCCGCCGCAGCGGCCGCGCCTGCCGCAGCGGTGCCTGAGCGTGCCGGGTCCGACGCGTCCGCCGCGTCGGGGCTCGCGTCCGGACCGGCGGGATCGGGCGAGGCGCCCCAGGACGGCGACGCCGACACCCTGGCGGAAGACGCCACGCCCGTGGCCTCCGAGGTCGTGGACCCCGAGGCTGTGGACCCCGAGCCGCCGGTCGCCGGCGTCGAGGACCTCCGCGCGGTGGACGCTGAGCCGGACGTCGCGGAGCCCGACGACGCGGCGACGGACGACGCGGCGACGGACGGCGCAGAGCCGGTGGACGCGCAGCCGGTCAGCGTGGCCGCCGTCGAGCCCCCCGTCGCCGGCGGGGCGCCGGGCGCGACCGCGGAGATGGTCCGCCGACGCTGGGACGAGGTGGTCGCGAACATCGGGAGCCCGGTGACTCGTGCGCTCGTCGGCCCGAACGCCCAGGTCACGTCGCTCGAAGGCGGGCTGCTGCGGCTCGGCTTCGCCGCCCCCGGCATGGCACGGACGTTCTCGCAGCCCCGGCACGTGGACGCCGTGAGCGAGTCGGTCTACCAGACGCTCGGTGTCCAGGTGCGGGTCGAGGCCACCGTCGACGAAGGGCGGTCCGGTGGCGGGTCCGCGCCCTCCGGAGGCGACCCCGGCGGCCCGCCGCCCGAAGACCCCGACCCGGAACCCGCTCCGAGCGCCGACGACTCCGCCGAGCGGTCCGGGTTCTCGCGCGCGTCCGGCAACCGCCCGGGCGGGGATCGCCCCGCGGGCACCGGGCCGACGGGCTTCGGTACCGGGGGCCACGGTCCTGGGGGACGCAGTTCTGGGGACGACGGAGCTTCCGGCTTCGCACCGACCGCTGGTGGCAATGGCAATGGCAATGGCAGTGGTGGGTGGCCGGACGTGCCGGCGCCCGGAGCCGGCCAGGGGCGTCCGTCCGCGCCTGTCGCCGCGACCCCGGTCGCGACCGTCGCGGCGGCCAAAGTGGCGGCGGCCGGTCCGCGGTCGCCCGGCACCTCCGGCGCGACGGCTGCCGGCGTCGCCCTCGCTGAGCGCCCGACGGAGTCGCAGCGCGACGCGTCCCCTGAGCTCGCATCCTCTGAGCTCGCATCCTCTGAGCTCGCATCTGCGGAGCCCACATCTGCGGAGCCCACATCTGCGGAGCCCGTGGTCCTTCAGGGGCGTGCGGCCGCGTCGGCGCGCACGGCGGCGGAGGACGCCGACGCCGCCTGGCTGGCGGGCGCGTCCACCGCTGCCGCCGCGCCGCGGCGCGCCACCGGGTCCAGCGCCCCCGCCGTCGAGACGGTGCCGCCGTCCGGCTCCCGGGCCGGCGACCCGTCGTCGTGGACGCAGGAGGTCCGGGCACCCGCGCCGTCCGCGCCGTCCGCGCCAGGTCCGGCCGAGCCGAACCGGTCCGCCGCCGCTCCGTCCGGCCCCGCACGGTCGGCGTCGGCGACGGCTCAGGCTGCCGCCACCCCGTCAGGGGCCCCGCCGTCTCCGGCCGCCCCGCCGCCGACCGCACCCGCACCGACCACCTCGCCGGCTGGTGCGCCTGCCGGCTCGCCCGTCCGCGAGACGCCGCGGCAGGCAGCCGAGCGGCGCGTGCGCGAGGCGCAGCAGGCCGAGGCTCGACCCGCCTGGGGCGGGTCGTCCGGCCCGGGCGGGATGGACGACGAGCCGTCCGCCGACGACCCCGACATCACGTCGACCGGCCTGGTCGGCGTGCAGCTGGTGGTCCAGGTGCTGGGCGGCAAGGTCATCGAGGAGATCGCGGAGCAGCCCTGACATGACCGGCCACCCGACCACCGCGTCGAGCTCCGCTCCGGAGATCTCGACGACCCCGGCGACCACCATGCTGCACATCGTCGCTGCCGTCATCGTGCGCGACGACGGCCGCGCGCTCCTCGTGCGCAAGCGCGGGACCACCGCGTTCATGCAGGTGGGCGGCAAGATCGAGCCGGGGGAGGAGCCGGTGGCAGCGCTCGTGCGCGAGTGCGCGGAGGAGATCGGCCTCGTCGTCGACCCGTCCGCCGCCCGGCCGCTGGCCCGCCGCGCCGCCGTCGCGGCCAACGAGCCGGACCACGTGGTCGACGCGCACGTCTTCGAGATCGGTCTGCCGCAGGGGTTCGTCGTCGAGACGCGGGCCGAGCTCGAGGAGCACGTCTGGGTCGACCCGGCCGACCCTGTCGCGCCGCACCCGCTGGCACCGCTGTCGGTCGACCTCATGGCCGACGTCGCCGCCGGCCGATGACCTTCGGCCGGTGAGCGCACCCGTGCCCGGGGGCCCGCGGCGCGGTGCGATCCACCACGTCGAGCTGTGGGTACCGGACCTCGCGCGCGTCGAGCGTTCGTGGGGCTGGCTGCTCGCCCGGCTCGGGTACCGCCCCCACCAGTCCTGGGAGCACGGGCGGTCGTGGCTGCTCGACGACGCCTACGTGGTCGTCGAGCAGAGCCCGGCGCTGTCGGACACCACCCACGACCGCCGTCGTCCCGGGCTGAACCACCTCGCCCTCCACGCCGGCACGCGCGCCCAGCTCGACGCACTGGTCGCCGCCGCTCCCGAGCACGGGTGGACGTTGCTCTTCGCCGACCGCCATCCGTTCGCCGGCGGCCCGGAGCACTACGCCGCCTACCTGGAGGACGAGGACGGGTTCGAGGCCGAGCTCGTCGCGGGGCTGACCGAGAACACCTCGGCGGGCTCGGAACTACCTCGGCAGGCTCGGAACTACCTCGGCAGGACTGGGACTACCTCGCGGGCCTTGGGACTAGCTGGGCTGGGAGCGGCGCAGGTCGTCGAGCCAGGACGCGAAGTTGGCGACGCTGTCGGGCATGAACGGCAGCTCGTCGATCATCCGGAGCAGCCGGGCGGGCGGGACCCACGCGCCCCAGGCGACCTCCTCGGGCTGCCAGGTGACGGCGCCGTCGTAGGTGCACTCGTAGAGGAACTCGCGCATGCGCGTGCGGTCGTCGGCGTAGTCGGCGGACCCGAGGGGCACGAGGTCGACAGCCGTCACCCCCAGCTCCTCGGCCAGCTCCCGGACGGCGGACTCCGCCGGGTCCTCACCGGCGCGCAGCACGCCGCCGGCGCAGAAGTCGTACCGGCCGGGGTAGAGGTCCTTCGTGTCCGTGCGGCGGTGCACGTAGACCTCGCCGGCGCCGTTGCGCACGACGACTGCCGTCGCGGCGTGCCGCAGGTTCTCGGCACGCACCCGGGCCCGGGGCGCCGTGCCGCACGGGCGCCCGTCGTCGTCGAGCAGCGCCACGACCTCGGAGGCGGACAGATCCATGCGAGCCATCCTGCCGCAGCGGTCACGTCGGCAGGTCGACGTCGGGGCGGCAGTCCGAACTGCCGACACGGTCGTGAAGTGCCGCACCGATCACGGAGCCGCCGCTGTCCGGCACCGACAGTCCGCGGTGTCTCCGGCGGCCCGTAGGCTGGGTCCTTGTGTACGAGGGCGCAGTCCAGGACCTGATCGACGAGCTCGGCCGCCTTCCCGGCGTCGGGCCCAAGAGCGCGCAGCGGATCGCGTTCCACCTGCTCGCGGCCGACTCCGCCGACGTGCGCCGCCTGGCCGACGCGCTCACCGAGGTCAAGGCGCGCGTGCAGTTCTGCGAGACGTGCGGCAACGTCGCCGAGTCGCCGAAGTGCCGCATCTGCGCGGACCCGCGCCGCAGCGACGACGTGATCTGCGTCGTCGAGGAGCCCAAGGACGTCGTCGCCATCGAGCGCACGCGGGAGTTCCGGGGGCGGTACCACGTGCTCGGCGGCGCCATCAACCCGATCGAGAACGTCGGCCCCGACGACCTGCGCATCAGCCAGCTCATGACACGCCTCGCCGACGGGGCGGTCACCGAGGTCATCCTCGCCACCGACCCCAACATCGAGGGCGAGGCGACGGCCACGTACCTGTCGCGGCTCATCGCCCCGATGGGCGTCACCGTGTCTCGTCTGGCCAGCGGCCTGCCCGTCGGGGGAGACTTGGAGTACGCGGACGAGGTGACCCTCGGGCGCGCGTTCGAGGGCCGGCGGGTCGTCGGCGGCTGACCAGCCGCGACGCCCGCGAGGACACCGTCCAGCACGACCGACGCCGTCGACCACGGCGGGAGGGGGCAGCATCGTGGGGGAGATCGAGGCGGGCTCAGAGTTCCGGGACGTCGCCGAGCAGATGTCCGCGCAGGCGCGCGTGTTCCTCTCGACGACGACGCAGGTGGCGTCCGGCGCCGCACCGGGGGCCGAGCTCTCGCTGCTGATCCTCGCGACGTCCGACCTGCTCGCCGCGGGCGCGCGGCTGGCCGCGATCGTCGACGTCGTCCCCGCCGAGCGGTGGGAGCCCGACGCCGGCCCGGAGACCGACGTCGACCCCCTGCGCGACGCGCTCGCGAAGATGTTCGACGGCTTCGACGACTACGTGGAGGTGGCCGACCCGGCGCTCAGCGCCGACGTCACCCCCGCCACCCTGTCCGGCGACCTGGCGTGCGTCGCTGAGGAGATCGCCAAGGGCCTGCAGCACTTCGACGACGGTCACGAGCTCGAAGGCCTGTGGTGGTGGCAGTTCAGCTACCTGTCGTCCTGGGGCGAGCGGGCGTCGTCGGCGCTGCGCGTGCTGCAGGGCGTGCTCGCGCACCTGCGCCTCGACGTCGACGACGACGTCGCGGCCGAGGCGGAGTACGACGCCCTGCACTCCTGAGCGTCAGGCCGGCGGCGGTCGCCGCGCGGCACGTCCCGTCGCTCTGCGCTGCGACACACTCGGCGGGGTGACGGACAGGTACCGGGCATGAGCCAGCAGCAGCGGCACGCCGATCCGGAACGCACCTTCAGGGCGCTCTACGAGGCGGTCTATCCGGACCTCGTGAGGTTCGCCCAACGTCGAGCGCATCCCGACTGTGCCGAGGACCTGGCTGCCGAGGCGCTGCTGGTGGTCTGGCGTCGCCTCGAGGACCTGCCACGCTCGCACGACGACGCCCGAGCCTGGGTCTTCGGCATCGCCCGCAACCTCATGCTCAACGATCAGCGGGGTGAGCAGCGCCGCCGCGCCCTCGGCGTGCACCTCGCCGACACGCGGTCGCTCCCGTCGGCCATGGAGGCCGACGGGGTCGTGAGCCTGATCGACCTCGGCCGGGCATGGAAGCTCCTGAGCGAGACGCACCAGGAGGCGATCGCTCTCGCAGCGTTCGAAGGTCTCGATGCGCCCCGGGCCGCCGCCGTCCTCGGCATCTCGCCGGTGGCGTTCCGGCTGCGACTGAGTCGGGCGCGTCGAGCGCTCCGGCTGTTCCTCGACGACCTGCCCCGGCAGGCCGCGCCATCGACCCCCGTCACCGAGAGGACCGCAGCATCATGAACCGTTCCGACACCATCGACGGCGCCCTGCGGCTGCTGGACCGGGCCGACCGCACCGTCGACCCCACCAGCTCCCGTGCTCGCGCTGACCTCGACACCATCCTGGCGACGGAGCCTGGTCGGGCGACGGGGCCGAGGCTCGCGTCGTCACCGATCGCCGACGTCCGCGCCCCTCAGCTCTCCAGGCCCGTCCGTCGAGCAGCCCTGCTCGGCGGCGTTGCGGTTGCGGCCGCCGCGTCGATCGTGGTGATGCCTGCGCTCACCGGCGGAGACCAGGCCTTCGCCACCTGGAAGGCGACACCGCAAGGCATGTCAGCGCAAGAGCGTGAGCGGGCGGCCGACGCATGCCGGGAGAGCCAGGCAGGAGGTCCCGGCAGCGCGTACGTCGACCTGCTGGACCGCTCCGAGACCGTCGTGGCTGAACGCCGAGGGGCCTGGAGCACGGTGATGCTCGCCGACGTCGGCGGATTCTCGGCCCTCTGCATCACCGACGACTCCTCGCACCTCTTCGACAAGGCCTGGATCGGCTCCGTCGGCGCCCCCACCGCCTACGCAGCACCGGGACCGCGCGACCTGTCGGCGAGAGACCTGGGCGTGGGCACGATGAGCTCCGGCGACATCTCGCTGGCGGCCGGCGATGCCGGGACCGAGGTCTCGAGCGTCGCGTACGACAGCCGGTCGCACGGCCGGGTCGTCGCCACCGTGACCGGTGGTCACTTCGCCCTCTGGTTCCCCGGTGATGAGCTGCTGGGCGCGTCGAGCGACGGGGTGGACGTCCAGGTCACGTACACGGACGGCACCACCGACACGGTCCGTCTGACTCTCTGACCGTCGTCGCATCCCGACAGGGAGGCGATCACGGCAGGGACGGCGGGAGAACCGCCACGGGCGAGATCGGCGCCGGTGGGCATGGCAGGATTCCCGCGTGCCCGACCTCGACACCCTCACCATCGTGCTGCTCGTCCTCGCCGGGCTCACCGCCGGCTGGGTCGACGCCGTCGTGGGTGGCGGCGGGCTGATCCAGCTCCCGGCGCTGCTGCTGGTGCCCGGGATCTCGCCGGTGCAGGCGCTGGCCACGAACAAGCTCGGCTCGATCATGGGGACGTCGACCAGCGCGATCACCTACTACCGCCGGGTGGGCCCCGACCTCACGACCGCCGGCCCGATGGCGCTCGCGGCCCTGGTCGGGGCGTTCGGCGGGGCCGCGCTGGCCAGCCGCATCCCGGCCGACCTGTTCAAGCCGATCATCCTCGTCGTCCTCGTGGGCGTGGCCACGTACACCGTGCTGAAGCCGAAGCTGGGCGCGCACGACAACCTGCGCTGGGAGGGCAACCGGCACCGCTGGACCGCGGCCGGCATCGGGCTCGTCATCGGCGCGTACGACGGGCTGCTCGGGCCCGGCACGGGCACGTTCCTCGTCATCGCGCTGGTGAGCGTGCTCGGCTACGCGTTCCTGCCTGCGTCGGCGCTGGCGAAGATCACCAACTTCGCGACGAACCTCGGCGCGCTGCTGTTCTTCGTCCCGCACGGCGCGGTGCTGTGGGGGCTGGGGCTCATGATCGGCGCGGCCAACCTCGTGGGCGCGTACGTCGGAGCGCGGATGGCGGTCGCCAAGGGCAGCGCGTTCGTGCGCGTCATCTTCGTCGTCGTGGTGGGCGCGCTCATCATCAAGCTCGGGTACGACGTCTGGCACGACTGGAGCGCGTGAGGCGTTCACGACCTGGACCACACCTGCGGCCCGAGGTGACGACCACGTAGCATCGACGGGCAAGCACCAGCACCCGGCGGGCCGTTGAGAGAGACGGAGGCCGGCCAGCAGAAGGTTGTGACAGGTATGGCACTTGTCGTACAGAAGTACGGCGGATCCTCCGTGTCCGACGCCCACAGCATCAAGCGCGTGGCGAAGCGGATCGCGGCGACCAAGCGGGCGGGGAACGACGTCGTCGTCGTGGTGAGCGCCATGGGCGACACCACGGACGAGCTCCTCGACCTCGCCGGGCAGATCACCCCGCTGCCCCCGCAGCGCGAGCTCGACATCCTCCTCACCTCCGGTGAGCGCATCTCGATGTCCCTGCTCGCCATGGCGATCACGAACCTCGGGGTGAAGGCGAAGTCCTTCACCGGCCAGCAGGCCGGCCTCATCACCGATGCGGTGCACGGCCGCGCGCGGCTCGTGGACGTCGTCCCGCACCGTGTCCGCGAGACGGTGGAGCGGGGCCAGGTCGCGATCGTCGCCGGGTTCCAGGGCGTGAGCTCGTCGAACGACGTGACGACGCTCGGCCGCGGCGGCTCGGACACGACGGCGGTCGCGCTCGCGGCAGGGCTCGACGCCGACGTCTGCGAGATCTACACGGACGTCGACGGCGTGTTCACCGCCGACCCGCGCATCGTCCCGGCGGCGCGGAAGATCGACCGCGTCACCTACGAGGAGATGCTCGAGCTCGCCGCGTCCGGCGCCAAGGTCCTCGCCCTGCGTGCGGTGGAGTACGCACGCCGCTACGACGTGCCCGTGCACGTGCGCAGCTCGTTCAGCAACACCACCGGCACCCTCGTCACCGGCACGTACGGCGACGCGATCGACCCCAACGCCCCCACGGGCGACCAGGAGGAGACAGAGATGGAAGCCCCGATCATCTCCGGCGTCGCGCACGACCGCAGCGAGGCCAAGATCACCGTCGTCGGCGTGCCGGACAAGCCCGGCACCGCCGCCCGCATCTTCGAGGTGGTGGCCGGCGCGGGCGCGAACATCGACATGATCGTGCAGAACGTCTCGGCGGCACACACCGGCCTCACGGACATCTCGTTCACGCTGCCGCACGCGGACAGCCCCTCCACGCTCGCCGCGCTGAACGCCCTCCAGGAGGAGATCGGGTTCGCGTCGCTGCAGTACGACGACCAGATCGGCAAGCTGTCGCTGGTCGGCGCGGGCATGAAGTCGCACCCTGGGGTCTCGGCGCGGCTGTTCGGCGCGCTGCGGGACGCGGGGATCAACATCGAGATGATCTCCACCTCGGAGATCCGCATCTCGGTCGTGACCCGCGAGGACGCCCTGGACGACGCGGTGCGCGCCATCCACACGGCGTTCGAGCTGGACTCCGCCGAGGGCGAGGCCGTCGTCTACGCCGGCTCGGGGCGGTGACGCGCTGATGGTCCAGATCAACACCTCCGGCGTGAACGTCGCCATCGTCGGCGCCACCGGCCAGGTCGGCGGCGTGCTGCGCCGCCTCCTGGCGGAGCGCGCCTTCCCGGTCAAGGAGCTGCGGTTCTTCGCCTCGGCGCGCTCCGCCGGCAGCACCCTGCCGTTCGAGGGCGTGGACGTCGTCGTCGAGGACGTCGCGGCCACCGCCACCGACGACCTGGCGGACGTCGACGTCGCGATCTTCTCCGCGGGCGGCGGCACGTCGCGCGAGCACGCGCCCCGGTTCGCCGAGGCGGGCGCCGTCGTCATCGACAACTCGTCAGCGTGGCGCCTCGACCCCGAGGTGCCGCTGGTCGTCTCCGAGGTGAACCCGGAGGCGATCGGCGACGCCGTCAAGGGCATCGTCGCGAACCCGAACTGCACCACGATGGCCGCGATGCCGGTGCTCAAGCCGCTGGCCGACGAGGCAGGGCTGGAGCGGCTGCGCGTCGCGACCTACCAGGCGGTGTCCGGCTCCGGCCTCGGCGGGGTCAAGGAGCTGGCCGACCAGGCGCGGGCCGCCGTCGCCGGGGACCTGGAGGGACTGGCGCACTCTGGTGCGGCGGTCGACTTCCCGACGCCGGACAAGTACGTCGCGCCCATCGCGTTCGACGTGCTGCCGCTGGCCGGGAACCTCGTGGATGACGGCTCGGGCGAGACCGACGAGGAGCAGAAGCTCCGCAACGAGTCCCGCAAGATCCTCGGCTTGCCCGACCTGGCCGTCGCCGGCACCTGCGTGCGGGTGCCGGTGTTCAGCGGGCACTCGCTGGCCATCCACGCCGAGTTCGGTGCCGCGATCACGCCCGAGCGTGCCCGGGAGCTGCTCGCGTCAGCGCCGGGCGTCGAGCTGGCGGACGTGCCCACCCCGCTGCAGGCTGCGGGCGCCGACCCGTCGTTCGTCGGGCGGATCCGCACCGACCAGTCCGTGCCAGGCGGGCGCGGCCTCGTCCTGTTCGTCGCGAACGACAACCTGCGCAAGGGTGCGGCGCTCAACGCCGTCCAGATCGCGGAGATCGTCGCCGGCGACCTGGCCGAGCTGGCCGCGCTCGACGACGTCGACGCCGCCGAGGCTGCGGAGGCCACCCCCGCCTGACCCTGCAGCGCCTGCACGACCACGGGGCCCGGTGACGAGCGATCGTCGCCGGGCCTCGTGCTGTGCGGACCCGTGCCCGACCCCGTCCGCGGTCGACCTGTCCGTGGGTGGGTCAGCAGGTGCGGTTGCCGTGGAGGTCTTGGCAGACGAGGTGGGTGCGGGCTTCGGTGATGGTGAGGGGGGTGGTGGTGCTGGTG
>NZ_JBSHCR010000075.1:0-18748 GCF_053615895.1 Isoptericola sp. NPDC055881 | reverse complement strand
CCGGCCACGTCCAGGCGCGCCATCGCGCCCGCGGCGTCGTCGATCGATCCCGCGACCTCCAGATAGTCCTGACCCCCGGCCAGCACCAGCACCGGATCCCCGGGCGTGGGGTCCGAGTCCAGCCCTACCGGCGACCAGTCCGCCGGCCTCACACCGGACCGCCAGGCCTGGCCGGGGCCGGCGCGGGGGCACCGTCGCCGCGGATCCCGTCGGCGAGGTCACCGTCGATGTCCGTGAACGCCTGCGCCACCTGCACCGACGCGTCGGCCAGCAGGCGCAGGTTCTCCGTCATCTTCTTGCGCGTGTCGTCCCACGAGCTCGCGAAGTCCCGCACCGCGCTCGCCAGCCCGTCGTGCCCGACCGCGTCCGCGATCCGGTCCGAGCGCGTCGTCGCGTTCTCGAACTCGTCCGCCACCGTGGTCAGGCTCGACCCCAGCTCGGTCACCGCGTCCAGGTCCACCCGCAGATCCGCCATCGGCCCTCACCTCTCGTCGCCCGCACGAGAGTAACCAGGCCCACGCAGGTGCACCACGGGGAGAGCTGCCCATCGGTGCTCCCCATCGGTGCTCCCCATCGGTGCTTTCCATCAGTGCTGCTCAGCAGCACCGCGACCCGGGGTTGCGGTCCTGCTCGGCGTAGTGCTCGCGCCAGAACGCGCGCTCGCTCAGCGGCTCGCGGTCGGGGTGCGCGGACCGCTCGTGCGCCACGTAGGTGCGGTAGGCGTCGTCGCCCATCACCTGCCGTACGTACCAGCGCAGTCCCGCCCACCCCGCCGACGCCGCCCGGGTCAGCGCCCGGGCGGCGTCGCGTGCCGTCGGCCCGACGGCGCGGGCGTCAGCGGTGCCCGGCACCGGAGGTCTCCCGCAGACCGGCCTCGGCCCACTGCTTCTCGATCCGCTTCTCGGCGGCGGACGCGAACAGGTTGGCCGGGGCGAAGCGCCGCGACGCCACCGGCGGGTCCTCGTGGTTGGCGCCGCCGCCCGCGCGGAACGCGTGGATCGTCACGACCACCGAGGCCACGATCACGATGATCGACAGCACCACGAAGATGATCGAGAGCGTGCCCTGCACGAACGTGTTGCGGACCACGGCCTCCATCGCGGCGACGTCGGGCGCGGTGCCGAACGAGGTCTCCCCGGCGTCGAGCGCCTGCTGGAACGCGCGGTGCTGCGCCCAGTACCCGACGGCGGGGACGTCCGAGAAGATCTTCTCGAACGACGCGGTGATGGTGATGACCGCGGTGAACGCGAGCGGCAGGGCCACGATCCACAGCCACGCCCAGTACGCGCGACCCCGCTTCGCGACGATCGCGAGCACGACGGCGAGGGCGATCGCGGCCAGCAGCTGGTTCGCGATGCCGAACAGCGGGAAGAACGTGTTGATGCCGCCGAGCGGGTCGGTCACGCCGAGGTAGAGGATGCTGCCCCACCCGGCGACCATGATCGCGGTGCAGACCCACACTCCCGGCCGCCAGCTCACGTCCTTGAACCGCGGTGCGACGTTGCCGATCGTGTCCTGCAGCATGAACCGCGCCACGCGGGTGCCGGCGTCGACGGCGGTGAGGATGAACAGCGCCTCGAACATGATCGCGAAGTGGTACCAGAAGCCCATCATCGCGGTGCCGCCGAACAGCTGGTGCATGATGTGCGCCAGCCCGAGCGCGAGCGTCGGAGCACCCCCCGTGCGGGACACGATGGAGGGCTCGCCCACCTGGCTCGCGAGGGTCGTGAGGGTGTCCGGCGTGAGGTTGACGCCGGCGAGACCCAGCGAGTTCACGAAGGCGACCGCGCCCTCGATCGTGCCGCCCGTGGCGGCAGCCGAGGAGTTCATCGCGAAGTACACGCCGCGGTCGATGGAGATCGCGGCGACCAGCGCCATGATCGCGACGAACGACTCCATGAGCATGCCGCCGTACCCGATGAAGCGCGTCTGGCGCTCCTTCTCCACGAGCTTCGGCGTCGTGCCGGACGAGATGAGCGCATGGAACCCGGACAGGGCGCCGCACGCGATCGTCACGAACAGGAACGGGAACAGGCTGCCGGCCACGACGGGGCCGGTCTCGGAGCCCGCGAACTCGCTGACCGCGGGCACGGAGATCTCTGGGCGCACGATGACGACGGCGCCTGCGAGCACCACGATGACGCCCACCTTCATGAAGGTGGACAGGTAGTCGCGGGGTGCCAGCAGCAGCCACACGGGCAGGACGGCGGCGACGAACCCGTAGACGATGATGCCGACGGCGATCGTCGTGCGGTCGAGGTGGAAGAGCTCCGACCCCCAGGCCGTGTCCGCCACCCAGCCGCCGCCGATGATGGCGGCCATCAGCAGCACGAAGCCGATGAGCGAGACCTCGGTGATCCGGCCGGGTCGGAGGTACCGCAGGTACACGCCCATGAACAGGGCGATCGGGATGGTCATGGCGACGCTGAACACGCCCCACGGGCTCTCGCCGAGGGCGTTGACCACCACGAGGGCGAGGATCGCCACGATGATGATCATGATCAGCAGGGACGCGACGATCGCGGCGACGCCGCCGATGCGTCCCAGCTCCTCGCGCGCCATCTGGCCGATGCTGCGGCCGCCGCGACGCATGGAGAAGAAGAGGACCAGGTAGTCCTGCACGGCCCCCGCGAGCACCACGCCGACGATGATCCAGATCGTGCCCGGCAGGTAGCCCATCTGGGCGGCGAGGACGGGGCCGACCAGCGGGCCGGCGCCGGCGATGGCGGCGAAGTGGTGGCCGAACAGCACGCGGCGGTCGGTGGGGACGAAGTCCTTGCCGTCCTCGTGCGTCTCGGCGGGCGTGGCGCGGCGGTCGTCCGGGCGGGTGATGAACTTCTCGATGACCTTCGAGTAGAAGCGGTACCCGATGAGGTACGTGCACACCGAGGCGAAGACGAACCAGATCGCGTTCACGGTCTCGCCGCGCACCAGGGCGAGCATGACCCACGCGACGCCGCCGAGCAGCGCGATCGCCGCCCAGAGCACGACCTTCTGCCAGGTCCAGCGGGGGCTCAGGTCCTCCGCCGGCACCGCCGTCGGGGGGAGCGAGGGGTCGGGGACGATCTCGTCCGTCGCCACGGGGGCTCCGGGATCTGCAGACAAGGTGAGCCTCCAAGGCGTCGCGTCGTCGGGACCCGAGACAGGATAGGGGGTGAAAACCCCGGGAGCGGCTTCCGGACGGCGGGGCATAGTGTGGCCGCCATGGACACCGAAGAGCGCCTCGCCGTCTTCCTCGACTACGAGAACCTGGCGCTCGGCGCGCGGGACCACCTGGGCGGCATGCAGTTCGACTTCAAGCCGATCGCGGACGCGCTCGCCGTGCGGGGGCGCGTGGTCGTGCGCCGCGCCTACGCCGACTGGTCGTACTTCGACGAGGACCGGCGGATGCTGACCCGCCACCAGGTCGAGCTCATCGAGATGACCCAGCGCATGGGGGCGTCCCGCAAGAACGCCGCCGACATCAAGATGGTGGTCGACGCCATCGAGATGGCCTTCGAGCGCGAGTACATCACCACGTTCGTCATGTGCACGGGCGACTCCGACTTCTCCCCGCTGGTGCACAAGCTGCGCGAGCTCGACAAGCGCGTCATCGGCGTCGGCGTCGAGAACTCGACGTCGCGCCTGCTGCCGCCCGCGTGCGACGAGTTCCTGTTCTACGACCGGCTCGAGGGTGTCGACGTGCCCGACGAGTCCGAGGCGCCCGCCCCCAAGCGGTCCGGGCGTGGCGCGGGCAAGGGCACCGGCCGGTCGGGCGGCGGCCGCGGCGGGCGTGCCAAGCCCCCGGCGGCCACCGAGGCTCCTGCCGAGGCGCCCGCCGAGGCCGCGGGGGCGACGCCGTCCCCGGCACCGGTCGAGGAGGCCGCGCCCGCGACGTCCGGCACGACGACGACGCGTGGCCGCCGCAAGAAGTCCCCGGCGGCCGAGGCCCCCGCCGTCGAGCCCGCCGCGGAGCCTGCCGTCGAGCCGAGCGCCGCGGCCGAGGCCGACGTCGAGCACGAGGACGCCGCCCCCGGCGAGGAGGCGACGATGGAGGTCAAGGTGGCGCAGACGCTCGCCGACCTGCAGGCCTCCACCAGCGGGACCGTCACGGCGTCGATGCTCAAGCGCACGATGGTGCGCAAGGACCCCACGTTCAGCGAGTCCGACTACGGCTTCCGCACCTTCGGGGAGTTCCTGCGCTTCCTCGCCGACCGCGGTTTCGTGGTCCTCTCACCCGGGCCGTCGACGGGCGACCCGGAGGTGGCGCTGCCCGAGCAGCAGGACACGGAGGGCGCGTTCGGGCTGCTCCGCGCAGCCGTGCAGGACGCCGGCGGGACCGCGCCGCTGTCGGGCCTCAAGAACGAGGTCCGCAAGCGCCGCCCCGACTTCTCGGAGAAGGCGCTCGGCTACCGCGGCTTCCTGCAGTTCGCGAAGGGCGCGCAGGCCGCCGGCGCCGTCGCCCTCGCGTGGGACGACGACGCCGACGACTACCTGCTCACCGCCGTCTGACGGCTCAGCGGCCGACGAACGCGAGCAGCGTCGCGTTCACCTCGTCGGCGTGCGTCCACAGCAGGCCGTGCGGCGCGCCCTCGATCTCGACGTACTCGGCGTCGGGCACCGCCTGGTGGAACCGGCGGCCGGACGCGTCGATCGGCAGGATGTTGTCCTTCGTGCCGTGCAGGATCAGCGTCGGCTTGCCGGCCGCGCGCACCGCCTCGACGTCGGCCCGGAAGTCCTCGATCCAGGTGGGCACGACGGCGTAGGCGGCGACGGGGGCCGAGCTCACGGCGGTGATCCAGTTGGCGCGCACGACCTCCTCGGAGATCCGGGTGCCGAGGTTCTCGTCCAGGTTGTAGAAGTCCTTGTAGAACTGCGTGAACCAGGCGTAGCGGTCCGTGCGGGCGGCGTCGGCGATCCCGTCGAACACGGCCTGCGGCACGCCCTCGGGGTTGTCGTCCCGCTGCACGAGGAACGGCTCGAGCGACGCGAGGAAGGCGAGCTTGGCGACGCGGTCGTGGCCGTGGTTGTGCACGTAGCGGGCGAGCTCGCCGGTGCCCATGGAGAAGCCGACGAGGATCACGTCGCGCAGGTCCAGCGTGGTCAGGACGGTGTCGAGGTCCTTGGCGAACGTGTCGTAGTCGTAGCCCGAGCCGACCTTGCTCGACGCCCCGAAGCCGCGCCGGTCGTAGGTGATCACGCGGTAGCCGGCGGCGAGGAGCTCACGGGTCTGGAGCTCCCAGCTGTGCCCGTCGAGCGGGTACCCGTGCACGAGGACGACCGGCTGACCCGCGCCCTGGTCCTCGTAGTAGAGCTCGATGTCCGTGCTGTTTTCCTGCCCGACGGTGATGTAGCCCATGTCCGTGCTCCCTCTCCGGGGGGAGAACGATCGTTCTCCCGCTGAGCGCTACAGTAGAGAACGATGGTTCTCCGCGCAAGGGGGATCGACCGACGAGAGGGTGAACGATGCTCGACGAGGTGACGGCGCGCGACACCGTGGTCGCAGCCGCTGACCGGCTCTTCTACGCCCGCGGCGTCCAGGCCGTCGGCATGGACGCCGTGCGGGCCGAGGCGGGCGTCTCGCTCAAGCGCATCTATGCGCTGTTCCCGTCCAAGGAGGACCTGGTCGTCGCGGTCCTCGGTCTGCGCACCCGGCAGTGGGCCGACGGCGTGGCGCGGGCGGCCGCCGCGGCCACGACCCCCCGGGAGCAGATCCTCACCGTCTTCGACTTCCTCGACACCTGGTTCCGGGAGGACGGCTTCCGGGGCTGCGCCTTCATCAACTCCTTCGGCGAGCTCGGCGCGACGTCGCCCCGGATCGCCGAGGCCGTGCGCGGGCACAAGGACGCGTTCCGGCAGCACGTCCTGGGCCTGGTGCGCGAGGCCGGCCTGCCCGACGCCGTCGCCCTCCAGGTGGTCCTGCTCGCCGAGGGCGCGCAGACCACCGCCGCGATCACGCACGACGCCGACGTCGCCCGGGAGGCACGGCGCGCCGCCGACGCCCTGCTGGCCGCCGCCTGACGCACGGTTCGCGAGGCTGCCGGGAGCAGGGGGCACAATGGTGCGGTGACCTATCGGTTCCTGCGCCTCGTCCTGTCGCTCCTGGTGTACGTGCTGCTGCGCCCCCAGGTGACGGGACTGCACAACATCCCGCGGCGTGGTCCCGTGATCCTGGCGAGCAACCACCTGTCGTTCATCGACTCGATCATCATCCCGCTCGTCGTGCCCCGGCACGTCACCTTCATCGCGAAGGCGGAGTACTGGACGGGCCGCGGCCTCAAGGGGCGCGTCTCGCGCTGGTTCTTCACCACGATGGGCCACATCCCCGTCGACCGGGAGGACCCGCGCGCCGGGCAGCGGTCCCTCGACGACGCGCTCGTCGTGCTCCGGCGCGGCGGCGCCTTCGGCATCTACCCCGAGGGCACGCGCTCCCGGGACGGCAAGCTGCACCAGGGGCACACCGGCGTCGCCTGGCTGGCGCTCGCCGGCTCCGCGCCCGTCGTGCCCGTCGCGCTGCGCGGCACCGACAAGGTGCAGCCCGTGGGCAAGCGGCTGCCCCGCCCGTCGCGCGGCATCCAGGTGCACTTCGGTGCCCCCATCGACCCGTCGCGGCAGCTCACCACCGGAGCCCGCCCCGCGCAGGTGCGCCGGGAGCTGACGGACCACGTCATGGACTCCATCCACAAGATGAGCGGTCAGGAGCTCGCCGCGTGAGCGTCCCCTCGCCGCACGGCGAGGAGGTGCAGCGCCTCTTCGACACGGTCCCCGGCTACTACGACCGGATGAACCGCCTGATGACCCTGGGCCGACACGCCGCCTGGTGCCGCGACGTCGCGCGCCGGGTGCAGCTGCCCGCCGGCGGGTCGCTGCTCGACATCGCCACCGGCACCGGCGTGATCGCCCTCGAGGCCGCGCGCCAGTACCCCGGCGCCACGATCCACGGTGTCGACTTCTCCGAGGGGATGCTCGACGGCGCACGCGGCAAGCCGGGCGCCGACGCCGTGACCTGGGGCTTCGCCGACGCCAACGCGCTGCCCTTCGACGACGCGTCTTTCGACGCGGTCACCCACGGCTACCTGCTGCGCAACGTCGAGGACGCCGAGCGCGTGCTCGCCGAGCAGCTGCGCGTGCTCAAGCCCGGCGGCCGCCTCGCCCTGCTCGAGACCTGCCCGCCCCGCGGGCTGCTGAAGTACCCGGTGGCCCTCGGCGTGAAGGTCGTCATCCCGCTGCTGGGCCAGCTCGTGGCGCGCGACAAGAAGTCGTACACCTACCTCGAGGAGACCACCCTCGGGTTCATGTCGCCGGAGCAGGTCGCCGGCATCCTGTGGCGGCTCGGGTTCGACGACGTCACCTGGCGGCGACGCTTCCTCGGCACCCACATGATCGTGAGCGCCCGCAAGCTGGCATAGCCGGGCTCTGACGGGTGCCCTCCACCTCGGTCGGACGCGTGGACCGGCGCTCCACGGTCAGTCGACGACCTCGATCGGGGCATAGGGGTCCTGCGCGCAGCTGGCGCCTGGATCGAGCTCGCAGCGCGTCTTGGCGCCTTGGAGTCGCAGGGACACCTCTGCCTTGCCGGCCGGGATGTCATCAGGGACCCGGACGGTTCCGTGAGCGGCTCCGTCGCTGCTCGGGTCCAGCAGGCCGAGGGACGCCGAGTAACGGCCCATCGTCGGGTCGCTGTCGGGCATCTCCGACATGATCGTGACCACGTAGCGGGCCCGGGCCGGCATGCGCGGCTCGCAGTCCACGCCGTCGTCTCGTCCGGTGGTCTCGAGGTGCAGCTCGTCGCCTGGTGCGACGCGCTGCGGCGTCACGACCGGGTCCTCCGGCCTGCAGTACGCCGTACGGTCGACCGCGGACTCGATGGCCGAGCAGCCCGAGAGTGCGGCCAAGGTGAGCGCGAGAGCAGCGCTGCTCGTCCGCCGGGAAGCGGCACGTCGGCGCCGGCCAGGCATCATCGCCTTCCTTGGTTCACGGTCAGCGGCCTAGAGAGCGAAGTCAGGGGGCGCGTCCTCGCCCACGCGGCCGTCCACCGCCTCACGGAGGATGTCGGCGTGACCGGTGTGTCGCGCGTACTCCTCGATCATGTCCAGGAGCATCTCGCGGACGCTGGGCGCGCGACCGTCTCGGCGGGTGAACGACGCCGGACCGTCGAGCCCGCGCTCCCTGATGACCTCGCTCACCACCTCTCGCGACCGCTCGACCGCCGCGCGCCAGAGCGCGTCGACGTCCTCCGGGCGGTCCAGCGCCCCGGTCCGCCAGTCCCAGTCGGGCTGGGAGTCGAGGTCGACGGAGTCCCACGGTGACCCGAGCTCGCGGCCCGCCAGCTTCACGGCGAGCCAGTCCGTCTCCACCAGAGCCACATGCTTGACGAGTCCGCCCAACGTCATCGAGGTCGCGGCCGTGGACGCCCGCCGCCCGCTCGCGTCGAGCCCCGTCGTCTTCCAGGCGAAGTTCCGACGGTTGCGCTCGAGTACCGCGCACAGCGCGTCCGCCTCGGAAAGGGGCGCCGGGCCCGATGTCTCGGGAGTTGAGTCGCTCATGGGCGGGAAGCCTAGCCAGCGCCACCGACCGTGTCGCTACGCGGCGGGCGTCGCGCCGATACGGACGAGCTCGTCGGAGTAGTCGCCCCGGTAGCTGGAGACCGGGCTGTCCTCGGGCTGAGTGCTCACCACCTCGGTGACCACGAGGTACGCCCCCAGGGCGCCGACGACGATGCCGACCACGAAGACGGTCGCGGCGAGCGCTCCCCGCGTCAACGACCGGATCACCGCCCCCACCACGCGGCGACACGGGAGCGATCCCCGGAGCGGGCTCGCAGGTGCCCAGGTATGCGGACGGCGAGTGACACTCATGTCGCTTTTCCTTCCGGCGCGCATTCCCAGCAAATCTGTCACTTTCACTCCTCGGTCCTGGGTTCGTACGCGCACGAGTGTGAGTCATGCGGACGAGATCCACCGGCGAATTGCAGGATTCGCAACGGGCTGAGGTGGTGTCCGTGCGTTGCGTCCCGTGCCCAGGGTTCCCCCGACCGGGGGAGGCGCGACACGCACGCGGTCGGCAGACTGGCGGCATGGCGGCGCGGACGGCGGTGGGCAGCGGACGGCGCACCGCGCGCTGGGCGCTGACGCCGCTGACCAGCGCGTCCACCGTGCGTGCGGGCGTGTACCTCGTCATCGGGGGAGTGGTCGCCGGGGCCTACCTCCTGCTCGCCGCCGGATTCGTGCAGATGTTCGCCGACCCGGCCACCCCGCGCACCGCCGTCGCCGTCCTGGCCGCGATGACGGCCGTCCTCGTGGGCGCGCCGCCCTTCCTCGCGCCCGTGCGGGCGCTGGAGATCGCCGCGGCGCGGACCTTCCTCGACGTCGGCGCCGAGGCCCTGCCCGACCCGGCCGGGCCGCCCACCGTCGCGACACGGTGGCGCGGTGCTGCCTGGTTCGCGCTGCACCTCGCCCTCGGTGCCGTCGTGACGCTGGGCCTGCTGGTGGCCGTGCCGCTCGCGACGCAGCTCGTGCTGTCGGCGGCCGGCGTCGACCAGGCGTTCCTCGCCCAGGTGACGCCGACGTTCGCGCACAGCCCCGCCGGGTGGGTTGCCCTCGCCGTGCTGGCGCTGCTCGCCCTGCCGTACGGCACGGCGCTCGCACGGCGGGTGCTGAGGCAGTCGGCGGAGGCCCTCCTCGGGCCGGACCAGACGGCGCGGATCGCGGAGCTCGAGGCGCGGGCCGACCGGCTCGCGGAGCGCGGCCGGCTCGCCCGCGAGCTGCACGACTCGGTCGGGCACGCGCTCACTGTCACGACCCTGCAGGCCGCGGCCGCGTCGCGGCTGGTCGGCTCCGACCCGGACGCGGCCCGCCGCTCGCTCGCCGCGATCGAGGAGTCCGGCCGCGCGGCGATGGCCGACCTCGACCACGTGCTCGGGCTGCTGCGCGCCGGCGACGGCGTCCCCGCCGACCGGCGGGCGCCCGCCCGTGCGCTCGCCGACCTCCCCGCCCTCGTGGACGACGCACGCCACGCGGGTGCCCAGGTGCACCTCGACCTCGCCCCCGGGGCCGCCGACGCGCTGCCCCGGGCGACCTCGCACGAGGCCTACCGCGTGGTGCAGGAGGCGCTCACCAACGCCGTCCGGCACGCTCCCGGCAGCCCGGTCGCGGTGCGGGTGCGCCTGGCGGGCGACCGTCTCGTCGTCGAGGTCGTGAACCCGCTGTCGGGGAGGCCCCGGGGGTCGGCGGGGCGCGGCGGCCGCGGCCTGCACGGCATGGCCGAGCGGGTCCGGCTCCTGCGCGGCGACCTCGACGCCGGGCCGCGCGAGGACACGTGGGTGGTGACGGCGCGCTTCCCGCTGGCCTGAGCGCGGGCGCCCGGGGGCCCGGTCCGCACCGATGCGGCAGGATCGACGGCGTGAACCTCCCTCCGGGCACTGACGCCGTCCGCGTCGTCCTCGTCGACGACGAGCCGCTGGTGCGGGCGGGCCTGCGCGTGATCCTCGACGCGGAGCCCGACCTGGAGGTCGTGGGGGAGGCGGCCGACGGGTCCGAGGTCCCCCAGGCGGTGGCGCAGGCGCAGCCGGACGTCGTCCTCATGGACGTGCGGATGCCGCGCGTGGACGGGATCGCGGCGACGCGGGCCGTCGTCGGGTCGGGCCGGCCGGGCGCCCCCGCGCCCAAGGTGCTCGTGCTCACCACCTTCGAGAACGACGACCACGTGCTCGACGCCCTGCACGCCGGCGCGCAGGGCTTCCTGCTGAAGCGGGCGCGTCCGGAGGAGGTCGCGGACGCCGTGCGGCTCGTGGCGCGGGGCGACTCGCTGCTCTTCCCCGACGCGGTGCGACGGCTCGTGGCCGCGCACGGCACGGACGGATCGGCCTCCGGCGGGCTGCGGGACGCCCGCCTCACCGCGCGGGAGGGCGAGGTGCTGCGCCTGATGGCGACGGGCCTGTCGAACGCCGAGATCGCGGGCGAGCTGTACCTGGGCGTCGAGACCGTGCGCACCCATGTGGGCAACGTGCTCGCCAAGCTCGGCGTGCGCGACCGCACGCAGGCCGTGGTGCGCGCCTACGAGTCCGGCTTCGTGCCGGTGCACGGCGGGCCGAGCGCGTAGGAGGCACCCGCGCCGTCGCGACCGCCGTCAGCGGGTGGAGTCAGGACGGAGCAGCCAGGCGAGCCGCTCGGCGAGCTCCACGCCGTCCTCGCCGCGCACCAGCGGGGCGCCGGGCTCCGGGCGGCCGCGCACGGGGCGTACCCGGGCGCGGGCGACCTTCCGGATGGCGATCGCCACCACGCGCCCCTGCCAGCGCGCGGACGCGCGCACGTACACGTCCTCGTCGAGCTGGCCGGCGTCGCCGAGCAGGAGCCACCGCACGTCGGGGAACGTCGTCATGAGGCGGTCCAGGGTGTCGCTCTTGTGCTGCGGGCCGCTGCGGAACCAGCCGGTCTGCGTCGGTCCCCAGTCGGTGAGGAGCAGGGGGCCCGGCGGGAACCCGTACCGGTCGAGGAACTGCGACAGCGTCCCGGCGGTGTTCCACGCGCCGTTGGAGAGGTAGACGAACGGCGCTCCGGGGTGGTCGGCGGCGAGCCGCCGGTAGAGCTCCGGCATCCCCGGGACGGGACGGCGTGCGCTCGCCCGGATGACGAACGTGTTCCACGCCGCGACCAGCGGGCGCGGCACGGCGGTGATCATCGCCGTGTCGTCGATGTCGCTCACGACGCCGAACGTCGTGCCGGGACCGACGACGACCACCTGGCCGGTGGCCTCGGCGCCGGAGCGCTCGGCGGTGAGGACGACGTCGTGCCGACCGGCCGGCAGAGGGGCGTCCTCGGGAGGCGACACCAGGGCGTCCACGTACCCGGCGCGGTCGGTCTTGACGGTGACGTCCGCGCCGCCCACGGTCACCCGCACCGGCTCGCCGGGTGCCGGCATGGTGAGGTAGCTGCGCAGCGGCCGTCGTTCCGCCGCGAGCTCCGGCGCCAGCGGTCCCGTCGCGTGCGACGGCGGCACCAGCAGCACGCGGGCGAGCACCCGCACGCCGAGCGGCGTGCCGTACCCGGTGTACGGGAGGAGGCGCGGCACCCAGCCCCGCCGGCGCAGGAACGCCCCCGCCACGGCGCACCACCGGTCCTCCAGCAGCGCCGCGAGGTGAGGTCGCTGGGTGCGTCGGGGGAGGGGGTGCTGTGTGGCGGGGGCGTCCGGCATGCCCCGATCGTCCCTGCTACTGGCCGCCCATGCCCGTCGTGGCGACACCCTGGACGATCCGGCGCTGGAAGAGCATGAACACGACTAGGAGCGGCAGCGCCGCGATCATCGCCGACGCCATGTTCTGCGCGTACTGCACGCCGTACGCGTTCTTCACGGTCGACAGGCCGACGGGCAGGGTCATGAACTGCGGGTCGGTCGTGACGATGAACGGCCACAGGAAGTTGTTCCACGCGCCGATGAACACGAAGATCGCGACGGCGACGAGGATCGACTTCGACAGCGGCAGCACGATCGTCCAGAACAGCCGCCACGTGCCGGCGCCGTCGATGCGGGCCGCGTCGAGCAGCTCGGTGGGGATGGCGTCGAAGAACCGCTTGAGGATGAACACCATCACCGGCGCCACGACCTGCGGCAGCACGATGCCCGCGAACGTGTCCACCAGCCCCATGGCCTGCATCTGCTTGAACAGCGGCACGATGAGGATCTGGCCGGGCATCATGATCGACGCGACCGTGAGGAACTGCAGCAGCCTGCGTCCCTTGAACACCGTCTGCGAGAACGCGAAGGCGGCCATCGCGGAGATCAGCACGGTCAGCGCGGTCACGAGGACGGCGACGACCAGGCTGTTCCACATCCAGCCCAGCAGCTCGCTGTTGCCGAGGACCTGGCGGTAGGCGTCCAGCGTCCAGCCCTGGCTGGGCCACCACGACGCGGGCAGGGCCGCCTCGGCCTCGTGCTTGAAGCTGGTGACGGCGCCCCAGGCGAGGGGCAGCAGCCACAGCACGGCCAGGACGACGAGGGCGGCGAGCGCGGCGGCCCGCACCCACGGCGACGGACCGATCGTCAGCTTGGTGAGCGTGCGGTTCTCGGCGCGGGTCTGCTGCGCGGCCGACCGGCGTCCGGCGACCAACGTCGAGACGGACCGGGGCGCGGACTGAGCGACGGACACGTCAGGCCTCCTTCTTCGTGGGCAGCAGCCGGACCAGCGTGAACACGAGGATCAGGGCGAAGAACACGTACGAGATGGCGGAGGCGTACCCGAGGCGGTAGTTCGTGAAGCCCGTGTCGTAGACGTACTCGAGGATCGGCCGCGTGCTCCCGTTGGGACCGCCGGCGGTGAGCAGGTAGATCTGGTCGAAGACCTTGAGCGAGGCGAGCAGCTGCAGCACGGCGATCACGCCGGTGATGGTCTTCAGCTGCGGGAGGGTGATGGAGAACAGCCGCCGCCATCCGCCGGCGCCGTCGATCGTCGCCGCCTCGTACTGCTGCTGCGGGATGCCCTGCAGGGCCGCCAGGTACAGGAGGAAGTTGAAGCCGACGGTCCACCAGACGGTGACGAGCGCGATGGAGAACATCGCGACGTTCTCG
This sequence comes from Isoptericola sp. NPDC055881, assembly GCF_053615895.1. Lineage (NCBI taxonomy): Bacteria > Bacillati > Actinomycetota > Actinomycetes > Micrococcales > Promicromonosporaceae > Isoptericola > Isoptericola sp. NPDC055881. The sequence goes on along the minus strand of NZ_JBSHCR010000075.1, from coordinate 5,206 downwards.
TCGGTGAGCCACCCCACCGGCCCGAGGCCGAGCTTCGCGATCCAGACGTCCAGCAGGCCGATCTCCGGCTGGAACAGCCAGCTCGCCAGGGACGACACGACGGCGCTGGTCAGCAGGAACGGCGCGAAGAACGACATCCGCCACACCCACTGGCCCGGCAGGCCGGTGTGCACCAGCAGCGCCATGAGGAGCGCGACGACGATGAGGGGGACGGTGCTGAGCACCGTGAACCACACCGTGTGCAGGAGCGTCTGCCACACCTGCGGGTCGCTGAAGGCCTCGACGTAGTTGTCGAAGCCGATGAACGAGCTCCCCGTGGCGGTGAGGCTCTGGTCGGTGAAGCTCATCCACAGGCCGTAGATCGTCGGCCACAGGAGGAAGAGTCCGGTCGCCACCGCGAACGGGGCGACGAACAGGTACCCGGAACGGTCCCGTGCGCGCAGCGAGGTGCGGGTGGCGCGGGTCCCGGTACGGGGACGGGTGCCCGTGCGGCCCCGGGAGGGGCGTGCGACGGGGGCGCTGAGTGACGTGCTCGAGGCGGTCATCGTCGTCCTCTCTCGGTCAGGCGGGGCTGGGCTGCGAGAGGAAGCGGTTCATCTCGCTGAGCATGCGGTCGACGGCGGTCTGCGGGGACGCCTTGCCGGACAGGGTGTCGGTCATGGCGTCGCCCATGCGCGTCTGGAAGTCGCTGCCGCCGCCGGTGAACCAGGCGTCGGGGTCGAAGACGGCGATCTCGGCGGCGGGCGCATAGTCGCGCTGCGGGGTGAGCGACTGGTACTCCGGCGTCTGGACCACCGGCTGGTACGCCGGGATGTGTCCCGCGGACGCCCAGGTCAGGCCCTCCTTGAGGAGGCCGGCGAGGACGCGGTACGTGGCCGCGCGCTTGGCGGGGTCCGGGTGCGCCTGCCTCGGCAGGACGAACGAGTGGGAGTCGGCGTAGTTCGCCGGCGTCCCGAAGATCGCCGGGAACGGCGTGGCGCCGACGTCGGGGATGGCGCCCTGGAACATCGGGAGGTCCCACTCGCCGGAGAACATCAGCCCGGTGCGCTCGGACATGAACCGCCCGGAGGCGGCGCCGCCGTCCTGGTTCTTCGCCGCGACCTTGCCGTCGACCATCTCCTGGAGGAACTCGAACACCTCGGTGGCCGCCTTCTCGTCCAGCTCGGCCGGCTTGCCCGGCGTCAGGTCGTAGCCGCCTCCGTTCTGGTTGTACAGGCCCCAGAACATGCGCCAGCAGCCCGCGGTGTCGCGCAGGTAGCCCCACGAGACGCCCGTCTCGCCCGTGACCTCGGCCATCGCGCGGCCCGCGTCGAGGAACGCGTCCGCGCCGGGTGCCAGGGCGAGCTTGCCGTCGGCGTCGAGCAGGCCCGCCTGCCCGGCGATCTTCGGGTTGTTGAACGCGATGTACGGGTGGGTGTCGAGCGGCAGCGCGTACAGCTGGCCGTCGAACTGCGCCTTCTCCCACACGGCGGGCGCGAAGTCGTCCTGCGTGATGCCGAGGTCGGCGAGGGCGTCCAGGTCGAACGGCTCCAGCAAGCCGCCGGGCGCGTACCCGGCGAGGCGCGACATGTGCATCACCGCGGCCTCCGGGGGGCGCCCGCCCGAGGACGCCATGGCGAGCTTCGTGTAGTAGGGGGCGCCCCAGGCGAGAGTCGTGGAGTCGACGGCGATGTCCGTGTTCGCCTTCGCGACCGCACCGACCATCTTCTGCATGAGCGCGCCGTCACCGCCCGAGAAGAGGTCCCAGATCATCACCGACGTGCGCCCGGACCCCGACGCCGCGGGTGTCGCGCACCCCGACAGGGCGCCGCCGAGCGCGATGCCGCCGGCCCCGACGAGCGCCGCCTGGAGCAGGCCGCGCCTGCTCCACCTCGGCCCGTCGTCCGCGGGACCGCTGCTTCCGGACCGAGGACGTCGTCCGGGTGCGTGGCTCGGCCACGACCCCCCTGGCGACGCAGAACTGCGCTGCATGGTCTTCATCGACCCTCCTTGGTGCAACGTTGCGCTCCAACGTGGGACCACGATGGACTAGGGCGGGCAGCCCGTCAAGAGAGCCAGCAAGGTTCTCCGTGGGCCGCCGGAGGGAGGAACGGATGTCGGCACTCGAGGGCGAGGACGGACGAGCGGGCGGCGGCGCCCGGGGACGCGGGTCGGGCCGGGTGGGGATCAAGGACGTGGCCGCGGAGGCGGGCGTGTCGTGGAAGACGGTCTCGAACGTCGTCAACGGCACCGGGCGCGTCGGCGACGACACGCGGGCGCGGGTCGAGGAGGTCATCGCCACCCTCGGCTACCGCCCCAACCTCGCGGGACGCCAGCTGCGCAGCGGGCGGACGAGCACCCTGGCGCTCGCTGTCCCGTGGGTGCACTCGCCGTACTTCTCGGCCCTCGCGCACATCGTGATCGACGTCGCCGGGGCGCGCGGCTACCGCGTGCTCATCGAGGAGACGCGCACGGTCCGCGAGTCCGAGCTCGCCGTGGCGCGCGGCTTCGAGGTGCAGGCGATCGACGGGATCATCTTCTCGCCGCTGACCATCGCGCCGAGCGAGGTCGCCGAGGTGCGCGGGGAGACGCCGATGGTGCTCCTGGGGGAGCGGACCGACCCCGGCAGCCCCGGTGACCTGCGCACCGACCACGTGAGCATCGACAACGTCCTGGCGGCGCGGGAGGTCACCGACCACCTGCTGACCTCGGGGCGCACGCGGCTCGCGTTCCTCGGCGCGGAGCCGGTGGACGACCGCACCGGGATGCTTCGCGTGCGCGGGTTCCGGGAGGCGCACGAGGCGTCCGGCCGCAGCGCGGACCCGCGCTGGATCCTGCCGGCGCCGCAGTTCTCCCGGCAGGCGGGAGCGACGGCCGTGGAGGAGATCCTGCCGCGGGTCGACCAGATCGACGGGCTCGTCTGCGCCAACGACGAGCTCGCGCTGGGCGCGCTGTACGCGCTGCGGCTCAACGGCGTGCGGGTGCCGGAGGACCTGGCCGTCACGGGCTGGGACAACACCGAGGACGGACGGTTCGCCAACCCGTCGCTGACGACGGTCGCGCCGGACCTGCAGGCCATCGCGGAGACCGCCGTGGAGCGCGTCGTCGCCCAGGTGCGCCGCCCCGGCGCCGACGCCCCGCCGGCCCCGGTGGACGTCGTCGTACCGCACCGGCTCCTCGTCCGGGAGAGCAGCAGGCCGCCGATCTCGACCCTCTGACCGCCCAGTCTCTGATTCAACGTTGCATCTTTTCGGGTTCCGCTGTTGAATCGGCGACGCACTGTCATCCACGCGCAACGGAGCTCAACGATGTCCGTCCTCGATCGTCTCGATCCTCCCTCCGCCCCGACCGGCGGCGACCTCCCCCGCCCCGAGTACCCGCGCCCGCAGGTGGTGCGGGACCGCTGGCTCAACCTCAACGGCTCCTGGGGGTTCGAGATCGACCCCGGTGACTCCGGTCTCGAGCGGGGCCTGCGCGAGCGGTCGCTCGCCGGCACCATCACCGTGCCGTTCGCCCCGGAGTCCGAGCTGTCCGGGGTGGAGAACACCGACTTCCTCGAGGCGGTCTGGTACCGCCGCGAGGTGACCGTCCCGGCGGACTGGGACGAGGTCGCGGGCGCCGACACCCACGTGCTGCTGCACTTCGGGGCCGTCGACCACGACGCCACCGTCTGGGTGGACGGCACCGAGGTGGCGCGCCACCGCGGTGGGTTCACCCCGTTCACGGCCGACCTGTTCGGCGTCGCGGCGCCGGGCGACACCGTGACCGTCGTCGTGCGGGCCCGCGACCACCGCGGCATCCCGCAGGCACGCGGCAAGCAGTCCGGCCTGTACGCCAACAAGGACTGCCACTACACGCGCACCACGGGCATCTGGCAGACGGTGTGGATGGAGCCGGTGCCCGGCGCCAGCCTGCGCCGTCCGCGCATCACCCCGGACCTCGCCGCGCGCGCCCTCGACGTGCGGGTGCCGCTCACGCAGAACCGCCGGGGCCACCACGTGGTCGTGACGGTGAGCGACGCGGACGGTGTCGTCGCCACCGAGACCACGCGCGCGGACCTCGACCTCGCGCCGTCGGTGCGCGTCGTGATCCCCGCGGACCGGGTGCGTCCGTGGTCCACGCAGGACCCGCACCTGTACGGCGTCGAGGTCGAGCTGCACGACGCGGCGGGCGACGTCGTCGACGCGGTCCGCTCGTACGCGGGCCTGCGTTCCGTGGCGATCGAGGGCAAGGCGGTCCGGATCAACGGCGAGCCCGTCTTCCAGCGCCTCGTGCTCGACCAGGGCTACTGGCCCGAGTCGCTCATGACCGCGCCCAGCGACGCCGCCCTGCGGCGCGACGTCGAGCTCGGCCTCGAGGCGGGCTTCAACGGCGCCCGCCTGCACCAGAAGGTCTTCGAGGAGCGCTACCTCTTCCACGCCGACCGGCTGGGCTACCTCGTGTGGGGCGAGTTCGGCGACTGGGGGGCGGGCGACTTCGGCCGCAGGGACGACCACCAGAAGCCGACCACGTCGTACGTCGGCGAGTGGCTGGAGGCCCTGGAGCGGGACTTCTCCCACCCGTCGATCATCGGCTGGTGCCCGCTGAACGAGACCCACCAGCTGCTGCACGACCGGATCACGCAGCTCGACGACGTCACGCGCGCGATGTTCCTCGCGACCAAGCTCGCGGACCCGTCGCGCCCCGTGCTCGACGCCAGCGGGTACTCGCACCGCGTGCTCGAGACCGACGTCTGGGACTCCCACCACTACGAGCAGGACCCGGAGGCGTTCGCCCGCGACATGGCGGGGCTGAAGGACGGCCGGCCGTACGCGAACGACTACGACGAGGGCCCCATCTCGCTCCCGTACCGGGGGCAGCCGTACTTCTGCAGCGAGTACGGCGGCATCTGGTGGAACCCGGAGGAGGCGGCCCAGGCTGCGGGCGACGACCGCAGCGAGTCGTGGGGCTACGGCCAGCGCGTGGCCGACGAGGAGGAGTTCCACACCCGGTTCGCCGGGCTGACGGACGCCCTGCTCGACGACCCGCTGATGTTCGGCTACTGCTACACGCAGCTCACCGATGTGTTCCAGGAGCAGAACGGCATCTACCGCTTCGACCGCTCCGGCAAGCTCGACGTCGAGCGGGTGCGCGCCGTGCAGGTGCGTCCGGCCGCGTTCGAGAAGGACGCCGACTGACCCACGACGACCCCTCGACGTAGCGATTCCTCCTCGTCCCAGGCCGGGAC
>NZ_JBSHCR010000074.1:0-19293 GCF_053615895.1 Isoptericola sp. NPDC055881 | reverse complement strand
TACGAATTCGGCGGGAATTCTGATCAGAATTCCCGCCGAATTCGTACCCACAACAAGCGCGGGGTGACGCGTGGTGTCAGCGCAGGCCGAGCTTGCGCGTGCAGGCGGGCCACTGCCCCCAGCCGGCGCGGTCCTGCAGGATCTGCGCCCGCTTGGTCTGCTCGGCGCGCCCGTGACGGTGCGGCAGGCCGTGGCCGCCGACGGCGTGCCAGGTGCGGCCGGTGAACTGGTAGAGGCCGTAGAAGCCGTTGCCCGTGTTGGTGCGCGGGTTCCCGCCCGACTCGCAGCGCGCGAGCTTGCCCCACACGTCGCGCGTCGTGAGCCGGTTCGCGGCCACCCAGCCGCCGAGGCCGCCGGGCAGGCGCACCTTGACGCGGTTGACGTCGCGCCCCGTGGTGCGGGCCAGCAGCTTCACCGTGGTGCCGAGCCGGACGTGCTTGACCACCCGGGAGCCCGCCCCGGTGCCCTTGCGGATCACCACGGCCTTCTTCGTGTACCGGGTGCCCGACACGTCCTTGAGGGGGACGGTGGTGAGCGCTCCCTTGGCCGCCCAGCCGACCCGGCCCGAGGGCGTCTGCACCTTGAGGCGGTACCGCCCGCGCTCGAGGACGCGCAGCTTGGTGCCGTCGTCGGGGCGGCCGACGGTCCGCGACCCGCTGGACGGCGTCTTGGTCAGTCGCGCCCGGTCCTTCTTGACCCAGCGGGCGCCGAGACCGGTCGACGCAGAGGTCGTGGCCGTGGCGGTCGAGGAGGTGGCGGCGCTCGCCGGCGCGGACGCGGCGGGCACCACGAGGGCGGACGTGACGAGCGCGCCGGCGACTGCGGCGACGACGGAGCGACGTGGGGTGGATCGAGGCATGCGTACCAGGGAACGATGTCACGATCAGATAACAAAGCCGGTCCGAGAATGATCACACCCTCTTCACCGAATACGGATGTCATTCCCGAACAAAGGTCGAGAGGCCTCTCCTTCCTCGCGAATTCGACTTTGGCGGACATGCCCGACCTGCCCTGACGAGGGGCGCGCCCGCACTGCCTCCGAGAGCCCCCCGCGCGGTGCGAGACTGTCGCCCGTGCCCGTCGACCCCGCCCCTGCGCCCGAGCAGCACCCGCTGCTCGACGTGCTCACCGCGCACGGGGCACGAGCAGACCGGCTGACCCACGTGCGCACGTTCGACGCGCGCGCGGGGATCACGGCCGACTGGCCCGCCTGGGCGGACCCTGGCGTGGTCGAGGGCTATCGGGCGCTCGGCGTCACGCGCCCGTGGGCGCACCAGGTCGAGGCCGCCGACGCCGTCCGGGAGGGTCGGCACGTGGCGCTCGCGACGTCGACCGGGTCCGGCAAGTCCCTCGCCTTCTGGCTGCCGGCACTCACGGCCGTCCGCGAGCCGGCGCCCGCCACGGTGCTCTACCTGTCCCCGACTAAGGCGCTGGCCGCCGACCAGCTCGCCGGCCTCCAGCGGCTCGTCGCGGCGATCCCCGACGGCGACCGACCTCGCGTCGCGACCTGCGACGGCGACACCCCGACCGACGAGCGGCGCTGGGTCACCGAGCATGCGGACGTCGTGCTCACCAACCCCGACTTCCTCCACTTCTCGATGCTGCCCGGCCACCGCCGCTGGGCGCGTCTGCTGCGCGGGCTGCGCTACGTCGTGGTCGACGAGGGGCACGCGTACCGGGGCGTGTTCGGTGCGCACGTCTCGCTGGTGCTGCGCCGGCTGACGCGCCTCGCCGCCCACTACCGCCCGACCTTCGACGCGCGGCTCACGGGGGCGCCCCCTGCCGAGGACAGGTCCCTGGCGTTCGTGGTGGCCAGCGCGACCACGGCCGAGCCGGCGGTGAGCACCGGGCGGCTGGTCGGGGTGCCGCCGCAGGACGTCGTGGCCGTCACCGCCGACACCTCGCCGGCAGGCCGCCGGACGTTCGCGCTGTGGCAGCCCCCCGAGCTGGCGGGCTTCGAGCGCTCCCGCGCCACCGGCGAGGCTCCGACGCACGACGACGACCCGTGGGCGCTCCCCGACCCGCTCGACCCGACGCACACCGCGCAGGAGTCGGAGCCGGTGCTCACGACGCGGGGTGCCGCGGAGCACCCGCGCCGGTCGGCGACCGCGGAGACGGCGGACCTGCTCGCCGACCTCACCGTGCACGGTGCTCGCACGCTCGCGTTCACCCGGTCGCGACGGGGCGCGGAGTCGGTGGCGCAGCAGGCGCGCGACCACCTGCGCCCGGTCGCTGCCGGGCTGGACGCGCGGGTGGCGAGCTACCGGGGCGGCTACCTGCCGGAGGAGCGCCGTGCGCTGGAGGAAGCGTTGCGCACGGGCGAGCTGCGCGGGCTCGCCACGACCAACGCGCTCGAGCTGGGGGTCGACATCTCCGGGCTCGACGCGGTGCTCGTGGCCGGCTGGCCGGGCACCCGCGTCTCCCTGTGGCAGCAGGCCGGCCGTGCCGGCCGCGCGGGCGCGGAGGGCCTGGTCGCGTTCGTCGCGCGCGAGGACCCCCTCGACACCTACCTCGTGACCCACCCGGAGGCCGTCTTCGACGCCGCGCTCGAGGCCACCGTCTTCGACCCGGCCAACCCGCACGTGCTCGCACCGCAGCTCTGCGCCGCCGCACAGGAGCTGGCGCTGCGCGCCGAGGACCTCGCAGCGTTCGGCGACCCCCTGGCGGTGCGCGAGGTGCTCGACGTCCTGGTCGCCCGCGGTGCCCTGCGCCGCAGGCCGTCCGGCTGGTACTGGACGCACGCGCAGCCGGCGGCGGGCATGGCCGACCTGCGCGGGTCGGGCGGTCGGCCCGTGCGCGTCGTGGAGGCGACGACGGGGCGGCTGCTCGGCACGGTGGACGCCGGGTCGGCGGACGGGCAGGTGCACGACGGCGCGGTGTACGTGCACCAGGGCGCGACGTTCGTCGTCGACCGCCTGGACCTCGCCGACCATGTGGCGCTCGTCGTGCGCAAGGACGTGGAGCACGGCACCTGGTCGCACGAGGTCATGGAGATCGCGATCGACGAGGACGGCCACCGGCCCGTCGTCGGGCGCGACTGGGGTCCGGTGCGGTGGGGGCTCGGCCCCGTGGAGGTGACCAGCCAGGTGGTGAGCTTCCAGCGCCGCCGCCTGCCCGACATGCAGGTGCTCGGCACCGAGCCCCTCGACCTGCCGTCGCGGACGCTCGCCACGACGGCCGTCTGGTGGTCGGTGCCCGACTTCGTGCTCCGGGCCGCCGGCGTCTCTCCGGAGGAGGCACCCGGTGCGCTGCACGCGGCGGAGCACGCCTCCATCGGTCTGCTGCCGCTGCTCGCGACGTGCGACCGCTGGGACCTCGGCGGCGTGTCCACCGAGCTGCACCCCGACACGGGAGAGGCCACCGTGTTCGTGTACGACGCGTACCCGGGCGGCGCGGGGTTCGCCGAACGGGGGTATGCGCTCGGCGCCCGCTGGCTGCGCGCGACGCGCGACGCGATCGCCGCGTGCTCGTGCGCGGACGGCTGCCCGGCGTGCGTGCAGTCGCCGAAGTGCGGCAGCGACAACGCGCCTCTCGACAAGTCCGCGGCCGTGCGCTTGTTGGATGCCGTGCTGAGCCACGCGCCCGCGGAACCTACCATCGTGAGGTGACTACTGAGATCGACCTCGCCGAACGCCGACGTTCCCGCGAGAAGACGCGCGTGGACCCCGCCAACGCCCGGTCGTGGCTGCTGCTGTCCGCCCTGCGCGACGACACGTTCGACGCCGCCCAGCTGTCGCGGGCGGACCAGGTCATCCTCGACTGCGAGGACGCGGTCGACGACAGCCGCAAGGACGAGGCGCGGCAGAAGGTGCTCGACTGGTTCGCCGGCGGTGGCCGCGCCTGGGTGCGCATCAACGAGCGCGGCTCGGAGGCCTGGGCCGACGACGTGCGCCTCCTGCGCGACGCCAGCGGACTGTCCGGCGTGATGCTCGCCAAGACCGAGTCCCCGGACCAGGTGATCGACACCGTGCAGCGCCTCGGGGGGCACGTGCCCGTGATCCCGCTGGTGGAGTCCGCGCTCGGGATCGAGGACTCCGTGAGCATCGCCCGCGCCCCGGGTGCGTTCCGCCTGGCCTTCGGGTCCGGCGACTACCGCCGCGACACGGGCACGGCCAACGAGTCGCTCGCGATGGCGTACCCGCGCTCGCGACTCGTCACCGCCAGCCGTATCGGTGGCCTGCCCGGTCCGATCGACGGGCCGACCGTGGGCACCAGCCACGCGCTGCTGCGCGAGCAGTCGGCGGACGGCGTGGCGCTCGGGCTCACCGGCAAGCTCTGCCTGGACCTCGAGACGCCGGCCGTGATCAACGAGTCGTTCAGCCCGTCGTCGGCGGACGTCGCCTGGGCCGTCGACTTCCTGGCCGACTTCGAGGCGTCGGGCTCGGTCATCCGCGACGGCTCGGACAAGCCGCGCCTGGCCCGTGCCCGCAAGATCAGCGAGCGCGCCGCGCTGTTCAACGTCAACCCGTCCTGACGGCCCGCGGGCCGGGACCGTCGAGGTCCCGGCCGGCACCGCTGCCACCTCGGGTGCGCCGGGACGTGGTCCCGCACGCGCGCCTGCGACGGCCGCGCCGAGCGTGTCTGCCCACGGACCGGCCGCCCCGAGCGGAGCTCGCGAGACCCGCACGCCGAGCACTCCGCCACCCTCCGGGACGCAGGCCACCAGGTCACCGCCGTTGCGACGCACGGCGTCCGCGGCCGTCGCACAGGGGTCGGCGCCCTGCCGCCATGCGGCCGCCCCGGCGAGCGCGGCGAGGTCCGCCGCCGCCTGGGCCGAGCCTCGCGCGCGTTGCGCGGCCCCCAGCGCGCCGACCGCCAGCGCCAGCAGCACGACTGTCGCCGCCAGGGCCAGCACGAGCACCGTCCCCGACCCGCGCTCTCCGGCGGTGGGCCTGGCGGGACTGGCGGGCCTGGCGGGACTGGCGGGCCTGGCAGGGCTGGCGGGCCTGACGGGCATGGCGGGCCTGACGGGCCGCTCTCCCGCGCCCGCGCCCTCGGCACGACCGGGAGCACCCCGGCTCGGGTCATCGCTCGGGCCATCGCTCAGGCCATCGCTCGGGTCACCACTCGGAGTACCGCGGCGCCCGGTCCGCGCGCCGACGACGCTCATGGCTCCACCCAGGCGGTGGCGCTCCCCGACGCCCGCACCGGCGATCCGGAGAACCAGCCGCCGACCACCGGCCGCGTGACCGTGACCCGTACCCAGGTCCCGTCACGGGAGACGCGCACGGCGGCGTCCTCGCCGCCCACCTGCGCGACGGCCTGCCGCGCGGCGGCGTCGTCCTCTCCGATCGCGTAGGCGCGCGCCCCTGCCCGAGCCGCGTCCAAGGCACGCATCTGTGCCGTGGACGCGGCCGCGAGACTGAGCACCGCGACCAGGAGGAGCACCACGACGGGCAGCCCGACGGCGAGCTCCGCCGTCACCGCGCCCCGCTGGCCGTCGGTACGTCCCTGCGCGGCCGGGGCAGCTCCTCCTCGGCGGTGCGTCACCATCAGATCGACAGCGCCGAGCTGATGATGCTCTCCAGCAGCCCCTTCACCATGCCGCTCTTGAGCACTGCGATGAGCAGCCCGGCGAACCCGACGGCGGCCACGGTGGCCACCGCGTACTCAGCCGTGGCCAGCCCGGCCTCGGGGTCGAGGTCGGCGTCGGGCCCGGCCGCACCTGGCACCTCCACGGCCGGGGCGGGCCCGGTCGCCGGCGGCGCTGCGACGCCGACCAGACCGCGTCCCTCGTCCATGTGTCCGTCGTCGTTCATGTCTCCTCCGTCATCTCTTCGGTGTCCGGCACGTGCTCCGTGCCGGTCGTGACGCGACCGCCCGGCGGGCGGGCGCGGTGGCCCGGGGTGCTCCCGGGACGTCAGGGGCCGGGCACTCACCCGGTCAGCAGGTCGACACCCAGCGCCAGGAGCACGGGCACGAGACCGATCAGGACGAACGCGGGCAGGAAGCACACCCCGAGCGGGAGCACGAGGCGCACCGCCAGCCGCGCCGCAGCGGTCTGGGCGGCCGATCGCCGGGCACGCAGCAGCTCCTCCCCGGCCGCGCGCAGGGCTCCGGACGGGGACGCGCCGTCGGTCCACGCCCCGCGCAGCGCGCGTGGCACGGGGACGAGCCGGTCGGTCGTGTGCCGCCAGGCGCCGTCCCAGTCGGCGCCGAGACGGAGGGCGTCAGCCGCGGCGCGCAGGGCGGCCCCGTCGGCGGTCGCTCCCGACGCGGTGTCCAGGGCGACGCCCGTCGCGTCGAGGGCCCGTGGCACGCCCGCCCCGGAGCGCAGCGCCGCGCCCAGCAGCTCGAGCAGCACCGGGACGTCCACGGAGGCGCCGTGCGGTCCGTCGCCCGGCGGTGCCGCGCGACGGTCGGTGGGCAGCCGCAGCATCCGCTCGTGTCCGTGTCGCGCGGCGACCCACCACGGCAGGGCGCCGACCAGGACGGCGAAGGCCACCGTCCCCGCCACCCCGGCGGGTGTGTCGACGCTCAGCAGCCCGCTCACGTCGCCGCCTCCCCGGCGGCCCGCGCCGCTGCGACGAGCCGGCGGGTCCATACCTGCCCGGCGGCGAGCAGCAGCAGACCGAGGCAGACGGCCACCGTGCCCGCCCCGCCGTCGAGCGCGGTGCGCAGCGGGTCCGCGCCCAGCAGCCAGCCGAGCATCGCGCCCAGCAGCGGCAGCGCCGTCAGCACGCGGGCCGTGGCACGCGGCCCGGCCAGCGACGCCTCCCGTTCCGCGCGGGCCTCGGCCTCCGCCACGAGGGCACCCGACACGGCGTCGAGCACCGCCGCCAGCGGTGCCCCGACGTCGCGCGCGAGCACGGCGGCTGCCACCACCGAGCGCGCGTGACCCTCGCCGCCGACCACCGGTGCCAGGGCGGCGGCGTGCGGCACCCCGGTCGGGTGCGCCGGCACCCCGACCGCCCGTGACCAGGCGGCGGCGGGCGGCGCGCCGGCGCGCAGCAGCGCGATCACCTGTGCGACGGTGACCCGGACCGCCTCTGCCCCCGCGGTGGCGTCCCGGCGCGGGGGCCAGGCCCGGAGCGAGAGCCGCCGCGGACCGGCCGGCGGCCGGACGAGGGCGGTCGCCTTCCGCCCGCAGGGCGCCAGCAGCAGCCAGCCCGCCATCGTCACCCAGGCCCCCGCCGCCAGCGCCGGGGCGACCGGTCCGGCCGTCATGGCGCCCACCGCGCGGTCAGCTCGTCCCACGCGTCGCCGGTGCGTGGCTCGGCGCCGGGCGACCAGGTCGCGGCGCGCCGCACGACGAGACGGCCGTCGTCGTCCTGACCCACCAGCCCGACCTCGGCGAGGTGGCGGCTCCCGCCCCGGCGACGCAGGTGCAGCACGACGTCCAGCGCGGCCGCCGCCTGTGCGGCCACGGCGTCGCGCGGCATCCCGGCGAGCGCCGCGAGCGCCTCGAGCCGGGCGGGCACGTGCTCGACGGCGTTGGCGTGCACGGTGGCCATGCCCCCGTCGTGGCCGGTGTTCATCGCGAGGAGCAGCTCCCGCACCTCAGCTCCCCGGCACTCCCCCACGACGATCCGGTCGGGCCGCATCCGCAGCGCGCCGCGCACCAGGTCGGTCAGGGACACCTCGCCGACCCCCTCGACGTTGGGCCGCCGGGCCGCGACGGAGACCACGTGCGGGTGCTGGGGCGAGAGCTCGCGCGCCTCCTCGACCACGAGGACGCGCTCGTCCGGGGGTGCGAGGGAGAGCAGCGCGGCGAGCAGCGTCGTCTTGCCGGTGCCGGTGCCGCCGGTCACCAGGAGGTTCGCCCGCCGGGTCACCAGGGCGCGGAGCAGCTCCGCCCAGGGCGACGGCAGCCCGCCGGCGGCGACGAGGGCGGGCACGGAGTGGGCGGCTTGCCGCAGCACGCGCAGCGCGATCACCGCCCCGGCGGCGGCGACGGGTTCGACGGCGGCGTGCAGGCGGGATCCGTCCGGCATCCGTGCGTCGACCGTCGGAGCGGCGTCGTCGAGGCGTTGCCCGGCGACGGCGGCCATGCGCACGGCGAGCGCCCGCACGGCCTCGGTCGTCCCGAGGTCGAGGTCGACGCGGACGAGCCCGGCACCGCGGTCCACCCAGACGTCGTGCGGGCCGTTGACGAGCACGTCGGTGACCTCGGGGGTGTCGAGCAGCGGCTGCAACGGTCCTGCGCCGGTGAGCTCGGCCCGCGCGGCCCGGGTGAGGTCGTCGAGGGCGGCGGAGCCGAAGACACGCCCCGTGGCCCGCAGCGCGTCGCGCACGGTGGCGTCGTCGACGACGGTCCCGGCGGCTCCGACCCGGGCGCGCACGTCGTCCAGGAGCATGCGGTCGACGAGCGGCGACCCACCCGTCACGACGCACCGGCCAGGGCGGCGACGAGCGAGCGTGCGGCCCGCCCGAGCGGCGCACCGCGTCCGACGGGCGGCCCGTCACCGCGGTCCACGGCGGCTGCGAGCCGGGGGTCCCGACGCACCGTGGCGGCGACGCGAAGCTCCAGGGCTTCCTCCAGCGCCCCGGCGTCGACGCGTCCGGGGACAGGCCCGCGGGCGACGAGCCAGGGTTCGGGAGCGCCGAGCCCGGCGAGCTGGGCCCGCGCCACGAGAGCACCGGCGACCCCCGGCGCGCTGCACGGGGTCACCAGCAGCGACGCGTCGGCCGCGGCCAGGAGCATGCGCGTGCCGGCGGTCCAGGCGCCCGGGCGTGGCAGGTCGAGCACCACGGTCTCGCCGCCGCGCAGCAGCCCGGTGCACACGTCCACGACCACGGCGTCGTCGGGGCGCTCGGGACGGAGGCGGGCACCGGAGAGCACCGGGAGCGAGCGCCAGCGTGGCAGGGCGGCGACCACCCCCGCGCCGTCGACCTCGCCCCGGGCGGCGGTGAGCTCGGGCCAGCGCGCGCCCGGCTCGTCCTCGATGCCGAGGAGCACGTCCGCGCCGGCGCCGGGAAGGTCGAGGTCGACGAGGACGGCGGGCTCGCCCCCGCGCCGCAGCCCCAGGGCGACCGCGGCGGCGACCACGCTCGTCCCGGCACCGCCGCACGCGCCGAGGACCGCGATCGTCCGCCGCCCCCGGCCGACCGCCCACGGGGCTCGTGCGCCGACGTGCCAGCGCGTGGGTGTGTCGTCGGGGTCGAGCGGGACGGTCGGGTGCGGCCGGCCGGTGGGCGTGCCGGCTGCCGGCCGGGGCAGGGTGCGGGTGGGTGCGTCGTCCATGCCCCCAGGTTCGGGTGCGAGCTCTGCCCGTCCCGGGGGCAGCCCGCAATCTGTGGACGGGCGCGCCCTGGGGGCGGCTTCCGCGCCCCGTCAGGCCGCGGCCACGTCCTCGGAGGCCGTCGGCGCGGTCACGTCCACGCCGCCGCGCGACCGCGCGCGCTCGGCACGCAGGGCCGGCACGAAGCACAGCACCCCGAGCACGCTGAACCCGCCCCCGAGGACCATCGCGAGCGGGGTCGAGCCCGCCTGTGCGACCCAGCCGAGGGCCGGCGACGCCACGGCGTAGGTCGCGAACGCCACCATCGACGCCATGGACAGGACGGTGGAGCGGTTGTCGCGACGGGCCTCGCGGTGCAGGAGCGCGTTGTAGGTCGGGCCGGAGCTGCCGTGCAGGCCGTAGGTGACCAGGTAGGCGACCACGAGCATCGCCGGGCCTCCGGCGAGCCCCATCCACACGGCGCCCAGCCCGTTGAGGACACGCGACGCCATGGCGGTGCGAGCCACGCCGAACCGGCGCGACGCGAGCCCGCAGAGCGCGGCGCCCAGCGCGAACGTGCCCCACCCGACGGACGCCACCGGTCCCATGACCGCACCCGCCTGCGCCTCGCCGCCGAGCAGCTCGGCGAGCCGCACGGGCTGCAGGGACTCGAAGACGACCATCGCGGCGGAGGCGAACAGCTCGACGAGCAGCAGCCCGCGCAGCACGCGGTTGTCGCGCGCGAGCCGCAGCCCCGACAGGATGCTCGCCGGAGCCTCGCGGGCCGACCCTGCCACGGACCGGACCGCCGCGCGCCAGCGGCGGCGGCCCACGACAGGCGTGCCGGCGGCGGCGACGCGCCGCGGAGCCTCCCGCACCAGCAGCGCCACCATCACCAGGTGCACGACGGCGAGCGCCACGTACGCCGCGTAGGGCAGCGTCAGCGCCGACCAGGCCGGGAAGGGGTGCCACCAGACCAGGCCGCCGGAGACGAGCGCGCCGAGCGCGATGGACACCCCGAGCACCGTGCCCTGGTGGGCGAGCGTGCGGTCGACGTCGGCGCCGGGGTGCTCGGCGTGCACGGCGTCGACGAACCAGGCCTCCAGCGGGCCGGAGTCCAGCGCGCGGAACAGCCCCATGAGGGCCGCCGCGACGAAGAACGCCCAGAGGGACTGGGCCAGCAGGAACGTCGTGGCCGCCAGCACCTGGGCGACGGCAGACGCGACCAGCATCGGGCGTCGTCCGACGGCGTCGGCGGTACCGCCCGTGGGCAGCTCCAGCGCGAACACGACGAGGCCGGTGACCGACGCGAGCGTGAGCGTCTGCCCGACGGTGAGACCGCGCTCGATCGGCAGCAGCGTGGTGATCGACACGACCAGCCCCACCGGGAACCACCGGGTGGCCGTGAGCATTAGGAAGACGCGCTGCGGGCTCATGTCTCGTCCTTGGTCTCGGTCTCGGTCTCGGTCTCGGTCTCGGTCTTGGCCTCGGTCGTGGTCTCGGCCTCGGTCGTGGTCTCGGCCTCGGTCGTGGCACCGCGCACGCTCTCGGGCACGTCGTCGGCGTCGAGCGGGAAGAGGAATCGCCACAGGTGCAGCCGGCGGGCGCGCGGGTCGCCGGTGCCGACGCGCAGGTACTTGTTGACGACGGCCTCGAGCTCGTCCTCCATCGCCCGCGCCTGCTCGGGCGTGACGTCCACCCAGGTGTCGGTCATCCCGGCGACGTCGGTCCACTCCTTCGGCCAGCTGTCCGCGACGTCGAGCCAGTGCGCGTAGTTCGTGTCGAACTGGCGGTGGTAGTCGCGCACCAGCCAGCCGAGCGCCGTCTGCGCGTCCTCGTCGCCGCCGAACTCGGAGTCGCGCCAGCCGTGGCTCTCGGTGGAGGCAGCCCAGAGACGCTCCTTGCCCCGGCCCTCCCCCGTGTCGGTCACGAGGCCGACGGACTCCATCTTCCGCAGGTGGTAGCTGGTGGCCCCGGTGTTGGTGGACAGCTCCGCGGCGAGCGCGGTGGCGGACGCCGGGCCCTCCCGCCGGAGGGCGCCGAGCAGGCGCGAGCGCAGGGGGTGGGCGAGCACCTTGGCCGCCTCGGCGGTCAGCTCGAGGTGGGTGTAGGGGCGGTCGGCTGTCTCGTCCATGCGTGCACAATAACCATGCACAACTTTTCTGCACAAGAGTTGTGCACAGAAACTGTGCATGGACTCCGGACGCGGCCGCAGCCCCTCCGGCTAGGCTCTGCCCGTGACCGACCAGGGACCGGGCCCGGACAGGAGCCCGAGCGAGACGTCACCGCGCGTGACGCCGGCACCACGGTCGCGCGTCGCGGCGTTCTTCGACCTCGACAAGACGATCATCGCGACGAGCTCGTCGGCCGCGTTCTCCAAGCCGTTCTACGCCGGGGGCCTCATCACCCGCGGCGACGTGCTCCGCAGCGCCTACGCGCACCTCCTCTTCTACGCGGGCAACGCCGACGCCGACCAGACGGAACGGATGCGCAAGCACCTCTCCGAGCTCGCGACCGGCTGGGAGGTGAGCAAGGTGCAGCAGATCGTCGCCGAGACGGTGCACGAGCTCATCGACCCGTACGTCTACGCGGAGGCCGTCGACCTCATCGCCGAGCACCACGAGCTCGGGCACGACGTCGTCATCGTCTCCGCCTCGGGCGCGGAGCTCGTCGAGCCGATCGCCACGGTGCTCGGTGCGGACCACGTCATCGCGACCCGGATGGCGATCGAGGACGGCCGCTACTCCGGCGAGATCGAGTTCTACGCGTACGGCGAGCAGAAGGCCGCCGCCGTCGAACAGCTCGCCGCCGCGCGGGGGTACGACCTCGAGCGCAGCTACGCCTACTCCGACTCGGTCACGGACGCGCCGATGCTGGCCGCCGTCGGGCACGGGTTCGCCGTCAACCCGGACAAGACGCTGCGTCGCGTCGCCGCCGAGAACGGCTGGGGCGTGCTCACCTTCTCCCGTCCCGTGGCGCTGCGCTCCGCGATCCGCCCGCCCGCCGTGGCGCTCGTCGCGGGAGGCGTCGCGGCCGCGGGCGTGACCGCCTGGCTGCTCCGCCGCTGGTGGCGCCGCCGGTACGCCTGACCGCTTGCGCCGCCGTCGGGGCAGGCGTTCCATGGAAGGACGACAGCCGGACGCAGGACCCACGCACAGGAAGTCCACGGTTGAGGACCCACTCGGCGGGAACGACCCCGCTCAGTGATCGGATAGCGCGCCTGCTACCCGCGTCCGGGCTGGCGAGCACGGCGCTCGGTCGAACTGACTCCCGGGCGCCGTGCTCGTGCGGCGCCGGCGGCGCCAGTCGGCCGACGGGCCAGCCCCCTCCCCGCCCCGACGGGGCCCCTTTGTGAGGAGCGGGGTCAAACCTTGGGACGAACGTGACCCCGGTCACCGCGAGGTCTAGACTCCCGACGGCGAGGCCCCCGCGGGGCCCGTCGTCCCCCGGCCGCACCGCGTCGTGCACCGGCGGACCGCACCAGCGACGATGCGTAACCGGAGGTCAGCGTGCCAGAGAACGAGCCCACCGCCCCCAGCCTCGAGAACCTGCTGCACGAGACGCGAGCGTTCCCGCCGAGCCCCGCGTTCGCGGCGCAGGCGAACGCCCAGCCGTCCCTGTACGACGAGGCGCAGGCCGACCGGCTCGGGTTCTGGGCCGACCAGGCGCGGGAGCTCGTCAGCTGGTCGACGCCGTTCACCCAGACGCTCGACTGGTCCGAGGCGCCGGTGGCGAAGTGGTTCGCCGACGGCAAGCTCAACGCCGCCTACAACGCGGTGGACCGGCACGTCGAGGCCGGGCGCGGCGACCGCGTCGCCCTCCACTTCGAGGGCGAGCCCGGCGACACCCGCACCGTCACGTACGCCGACCTGCAGGCCGAGGTCTCCCGCGCCGCCAACGCGCTCACCGCGCTCGGCGTCGGCAAGGGCGACCGCGTCGTCGTCTACCTGCCGATGCTCGTCGAGTCGGTCGTCGCGATGCTCGCGTGCGCCCGCATCGGCGCGCCGCACTCCGTGGTCTTCGGCGGCTTCTCCGCCGACGCGCTGCGCAGCCGGATCGCCGACGCCGAGGCCAAGCTCGTCATCACGGCCGACGGCGGCTACCGCCGCGGCGCGCCGTCCGCCCTCAAGCCCGCCGTCGACGAGGCCCTCGCGCCGAAGGACGGCGAGCCCGCCACGACCGTCGAGCACGTGCTCGTCGTGCGCCGCACGGAGCAGGACGTCGCGTGGACCGAGGGCCGCGACGTCTGGTGGCACGACGCCCTGGAGCAGGCGAGCCCGGTCCACGAGCCGGTCGAGGTGGACGCGGAGCACCCGCTGTTCATCCTGTACACGTCGGGCACCACGGGGAAGCCGAAGGGCATCCTGCACACCACCGGCGGCTACCTCACGCAGGCGGCGTACACGCACAAGAACGTCTTCGACCTCAAGGCCGAGTCCGACGTCTACTGGTGCACCGCCGACATCGGCTGGGTCACCGGCCACACGTACGTCGTGTACGGGCCGCTGACCAACGGCGCCACCCAGGTGATCTACGAGGGCACCCCCGACACCCCGCACCGCGGCCGCTGGTGGGAGCTCGTCGAGAAGTACAAGGTGTCGATCCTCTACACCGCCCCCACCGCCATCCGCACGTGCATGAAGTGGGGCGAGGACATCCCGGCCGGCTTCGACCTGTCGAGCCTGCGCGTCCTCGGCTCGGTGGGCGAGCCCATCAACCCCGAGGCGTGGATGTGGTACCGCCGCGTCATCGGCGGCGACACCGCCCCGATCGTCGACACCTGGTGGCAGACGGAGACGGGCGCGATCATGATCAGCCCGCTGCCCGGCGTCACGGCCACCAAGCCCGGCTCGGCGCAGGTCGCGCTGCCCGGCATCGTCGCCGACGTCGTCGACGACGAGGCCCACCCGGTGCCGAACGGCGGCGGCGGGTACCTCGTCCTGTCGGAGCCGTGGCCGTCGATGCTGCGCGGCATCTGGGGCGACCTGCAGCGCTTCAAGGACACGTACTGGTCGCGGTTCGAGGGCCTGTACTTCGCGGGCGACGGTGCCAAGAAGGACGAGGACGGCGACATCTGGCTCCTGGGCCGGGTCGACGACGTCATGAACGTCTCCGGCCACCGCCTGTCCACCACGGAGATCGAGTCCGCGCTCGTCTCGCACGACGTGGTGGCCGAGGCCGCCGTCGTCGGTGCCAACGACGAGACCACCGGCCAGGCCGTCGTCGCGTTCGTCATCCTGCGCGGCGAGCACGCCGACCGCGGCGCGACGCCGGAGGGCGCCGCACAGGTGCAGGACGAGCTGCGCGCCCACGTCGCCAAGGAGATCGGACCGATCGCGAAGCCGCGCCGCATCCTCGTCGTCGCGGAGCTGCCCAAGACCCGGTCGGGCAAGATCATGCGCCGCCTGCTGCGCGACGTCGCCGAGAACCGCACGGTGGGCGACGCGACGACCCTGGCCGACTCGTCGGTGATGGACCTCATCGCGGCGGGCCTCTCCTCGGCCAAGCCCGGCTCGGAGGACTGACCCCCTCGCCGACCAGGCGGTTGCGCACCTTCTGACGGTTCAGAACGTGCGCAACCGCCTGGTCGGCTCGGTCGCTCCTCGGTGACAATGGGGTCGTGCCCACGACGCCCGCGCTGCCCGCCCTGACCTTCGGCCCCCTCGACCCCGCCGCGCAGGACGCCGTGCGCGCGCTCGCCGCGGCAGCGACGCAGCAGGACGGCGTCCCGCCGCTCTCGGAGCAGCCGTTGCTGCGCCTGGGCGCGGACACGGACTGGCTGACGCACGTCGTCGCGCACGACGTCGACGGCGCGGTCGTCGGCTACGCCCAGGTGGACCGCGGGGGCGACGACGCGAGCGCGGAGCTGGTGGTGCACCCGGACCACCGCCGGTCGGGGACGGGGAGCATGCTGCTGCGCACCGCGGAGCGCGACGCCCGCCTGCCGATGTTCTCGGGGGCGCCGGGCCAGCGGGGCAAGCCCCTGCGGGTGTGGGCGCACGGCGACCTGCCCGCGGCGCGGGCGTTCGCGGCGGCGCGCGGCTACGACGTCGCGCGCGAGCTGCTGGTGCTGGCACGGCCGCTCGGCGCCGAGGACGCGGCCCAGGACCTGCCGGACCTGCCGGGTCTCGCCCTGCGCACGGTGCGGCCGGGGTCCGACGACGAGGCGTGGGTGCGGCTGAACGCGCGCGCGTTCGCCGACCACCCCGAGCAGGGGCGCCTCACCGTCGACGACCTGCACGACCGGCAGCGCGAGGCATGGTTCGACCCCGAGGGCTTCTTCCTCGTCGTCCCGGCCGACGACCCGGCGGGCGAGCCGCTGGGCTACCTGTGGACCAAGGTCGAGACCGGTCAGGCCGACGGGTCGAGGGACGGCGAGATCTACGCCGTCGGCGTGTCCCCCGACGCCCAGGGTCGCGGCCTGGGCCGGGCGCTCACCGCCATCGGCCTGCGCCACCTGGCCCGGGTCGGGTGCGACCGCGCCGTGCTGTACGTGGACGGCGACAACGCGGCCGCCCTCGCCACCTATGCGGGCGCAGGGTTCGAGCGGGCGGCGACGGACGTCCAGTACGCGCCGGCCCGCACCGCCTAGCACGCACGGGCAGACGGTCCGTGTCCCACCGCGGACTTCGTCACCCGCCGTTCACCCAACGGTGCCACGATGGGGGGCATGACAGCGTCGCGCCCCCGACCGCCCCGGACCCGTGACGGTCGGGGCCGCTACAGCCCCGCCGCACCGGACGCCGCGGTCGCGGCCGCCGAGGTGACGGACACCAGGCCGCGGACCACCGCCGTCGCCCCGTCCCGGCCGATCGACCCCCAGCTGGCCGCGCACATCGCGGAGCACATCGCGGAGGAGCCCGAGGTCGCGGAGATCACCGTCCCGGCCGAGGTGGAGCCCCTGCCCGAGGACCGGTTCGCCGAGCGGGAGCTGAGCTGGCTGGCGTTCAACGAGCGGGTGCTGGAGCTCGCGGAGGACACGACGCTGCCGCTGCTGGAGCGCGCGCGGTTCCTCGCGATCTTCGCGTCGAACCTGGACGAGTTCTTCATGGTGCGCGTGGCAGGCCTGAAGCGCCGGATCGCCACCGGCATCGCGGTCACCGCGGCGTCCGGCATGAGCCCCCGGCAGGTGCTGGAGTCGATCGGCGAGGCGTCGCACCGGCTCATGGAGCGGCACGCGGCGGTGTTCCGGTCCGACGTGCAGCCGGCGCTCGACGCCGAGGGCATCACGATCGTGCACTGGGACGAGCTGGAGGTGCGCGAGCAGGAGCGCCTGCACAAGTTCTTCCGCAAGCAGATCTTCCCCGTGCTGACGCCGCTGGCCGTGGACCCGGCGCACCCCTTCCCGTACATCTCCGGTCTGTCGCTCAACCTGGCCGTCGTCGTCGCGAACCCGCTCACCGGCAAGGAGCACTTCGCCCGCGTCAAGGTGCCGCCGCTGCTCCCCCGCTTCATCGCCGTCGACGACCGGGGCCGCCCGTCCGCGCCGACGCCCACCCAGGGCGGGGGCACGCAGACGTCGTTCGTGCCGCTGGAGGAGGTCATCGCCCAGCACCTCGACCACCTCTTCCCGGGCATGGAGGTGCGCGAGAGCCACACGTTCCGCGTGACGCGCAACGAGGACGTGGAGGTCGAGGAGGACGACGCCGAGAACCTCCTCCAGGCCATGGAGAAGGAGCTGCTGCGCCGCCGCTTCGGCCCGCCCGTGCGGCTCGAGCTGGCGCACGGCATCTCGCCGCGCATCCGCGAGCTGCTGGTCCGCGAGCTCGGGGTGGCGCTGGACGAGGTGTACGAGCTGCCCGCGCCGCTCGACCTCACCGGCCTCAACGTCATCGCCGACATCGAGCGCGCCTCGCTGCACTACCCGCCGTTCGTCCCGACGACCCACCGACAGCTCGCGGAGGTCGAGTCCGCGACGGCGCGCGACGTGTTCGCGGCGATCCGGGAGCGCGACATCCTGCTGCACCACCCGTACGACTCGTTCTCCACGTCGGTGCAGACGTTCCTGGAGCAGGCGGCCGCCGACCCGGCGGTGCTGGCCATCAAGCAGACGCTGTACCGCACGTCGGGCGACTCCCCCGTCGTGGACGCGCTGATCGACGCCGCCGAGGCGGGCAAGCAGGTGCTCGCGCTGGTCGAGATCAAGGCCCGGTTCGACGAGCAGGCCAACATCTCGTGGGCGCGCAAGCTGGAGGAGGCAGGCGTGCACGTCGTGTACGGCATCGTCGGCCTGAAGACGCACAGCAAGCTGTCCCTCGTGGTGCGCCAGGAGGCCGACGGCCTGCGCCGCTACTGCCACATCGGCACCGGCAACTACCACTCCAAGACCGCCCGGATGTACACCGACCACGGGCTGCTCACGTGCGACCGCGACGTGGGCCAGGACCTCACCCGCCTGTTCAACCAACTCTCCGGGTATGCGCCGCAGTCGCGCTTCCACCGGCTGCTGGTCGCGCCGCGCACGGTCCGCTCGGGCCTCATCGAGCGGATCGAGCGCGAGATCGCCGCCGCCCTGGCCGGGCACGAGGCCTGGGTGCGCATCAAGGTGAACTCCGCGGTCGACGAGGCGACGATCGACGCGCTCTACCGCGCCTCGCAGGCCGGCGTGCACGTCGACCTGGTGGTGCGCGGCATCTGCGCCCTGCGCCCCGGCGTGCCCGGGCTGAGCGAGAACATCCGCGTCCGCTCCATCCTGGGCCGGTTCCTGGAGCACTCCCGGATCTTCGCGTTCGCGAACTCCGCGGGCCCGGCGATCGGCGAGGGACCGGAGACGGGCCCCGAGGTGTTCATCGGCTCGGCGGACCTCATGCACCGCAACCTCGACCGGCGCGTCGAGGCACTGGTGCGGATCACGGACGAGGCGCAGGTCGCGGAGCTCCTGGAGCTCATGGACCGCTCGATGTCGGACCGCACCTCGACCTGGCACCTCCAGCCCGACGACACGTGGACACGGCACAGCACCGGGCCCGACGGCGAGCCGCTGGAGGACCTGCAGGCGAGCCTCGTGGACCGTCATCGTCGCCGGCCGGAGAGGACCCGGTGAGGGCGGCGAGGGTCGGCCGGTCGGCAGGCGTGACGGCGTCACCGCTGGTGAGCAGGCTCGGAGCGACGACCGTGGACCACGCCCCGGTGATCGAGTCCGCGGGCGCGCTGGTCTGGCGCGAGCGGGAGGGGCGGCTGCAGGTGCAGCTCGTCCACCGTCCGCGGTACGACGACTGGTCGTGGCCGAAGGGCAAGCTCGAGCCGGGCGAGGCGCTCAACACCACCGCGGCCCGCGAGGTCGCGGAGGAGACGGGCAAGCCCGTCGTCCTCGGAGTCCCGCTGCCCGGCCTGCAGTACCTGACGCCCGAGGGCCGGGTGAAGCGGGTGCACTACTGGGCGGCGCGGCGCGCGTCCCGCACCGACGACGGCGCGGCGCTCGCCGCCCGGCACCCCGTGGAACCGCCGTCGCGGGACGAGGTCGACAAGAAGGCGTGGCTCGACGTCGACGCCGCCGCGACGCGGCTGACCCGGGCGGCCGACCGCGGCCCCCTCGAGGCGCTCGTCCAGGCGCACGCCCAGGGCCGGCTGGCCACGCACGCCGTCGTCATCGTGCGGCACGGCAAGGCGCTGGCGCGCGCGGTGTGGCACGGCACCGAGCAGGACCGCCCCCTGACCCCGGTGGGGCACGCCCAGGGCGCGGCGCTCGTGCCGGTGCTGGCCGCGTACGGGGTCACGTCCGTCGTGTCGAGCCGGTGGGAGCGGTGCGCGGCCACGATCGAGCCGTACGTGCGCGCGTCGCACGCGCGCCCGGAGCTGAGCGACCAGCTGGGCGAGGCGGAGCACGAGCGCTCGCCCTCGCGCGTCGCAGCCACCGTGCGCGACCTGCTGGAGTCCGGCCGGTCCTCGGTGCTGTGCACCCACCGCCCGGTGCTCCCGACCGTGCTGGACGTGCTGGGCCAGCACTCACGCCGCGCGGTGGCGAACGTGCTGCCCTCGCGGGACCCGTTCCTCGAGCCCGGCGACCTGCTCGTGGCCCACGTCTCCCGGACCGGCAAGGGACCGCGCGTCGTCGCCGTCGAGAAGGTCACTCCCCCGGTCTACTGAACGTTGTGAGCGGACGTCTGGCCCCGTTTCGCGCTCGAAACGGGGC
>NZ_JBSHCR010000073.1:0-20338 GCF_053615895.1 Isoptericola sp. NPDC055881 | reverse complement strand
GTGACGCACGCTCTGAGCGCTCAGAGCGTGCGTCACCACCTGGTCGGCGGGCGGTGGGGCGGGTCAGCGGCGGCGGCGGCCGATCGCCCACCCGGCGGCGAGCGCGACGGCGATCCCGACGGCCTGCCCTCCGAGGATCACCCTGTTGAGGTCCAGCACCGGCTGGTAGCGCGTGCCCTCGGCGGA
This sequence comes from Isoptericola sp. NPDC055881, assembly GCF_053615895.1. Classification (NCBI taxonomy): domain Bacteria; kingdom Bacillati; phylum Actinomycetota; class Actinomycetes; order Micrococcales; family Promicromonosporaceae; genus Isoptericola; species Isoptericola sp. NPDC055881. Next base: position 20,152 of record NZ_JBSHCR010000073.1, on the reverse strand, counting down.
GACCACGACGACACCCAGCGGCTTGACCCGCAGCCCGTAGCCGCCGCCTCCGCCGCCGCCCTCGCCGTGCCCCTCGCCCCGGGCCTCGCCGGACAGCTCGCCCTTCAGCTCTCCCTGGGCGTCGCCCTGCGCCTCGCCGGACGCGTCGCCGTGGGCGCCTGGTCCGTGCCCGGGGCCTCCCGCTGCGGCGTCCGTCGTCGCCGGCTCGGCGGACGACTCGGCGGGCTCGGCGGAGGGCTCGGCAGCGGCGTCCGTGCTGCCCGAGCCGAAGCGGAACGACCGGCGCCACCCGGGGGCGCTGCCCTCGCCGGAGCTCTTGCCGGTCCCCCGGCCCGAGCCGCTGCCGGTCCCGTTGCCGGAGCCGGTGCCCGTCCCGTTGGCGGACCCCGTGCCGGTGCCGCCCCCCGAGCCGGTCCCGATCCCGCCCCACACCTTGGCGACGGGGATGATCAGCTGGCCCTGGTGCTCGTACGCCTCGCCGTACGCACGGCGCACGGAGAACGAGTCGTCGGCAGCGTCGGTCAGGCGCGCGAGGTCCGGGGCGAAGGAGCGCGAGTCGTCGGTCATGACGCCAGGCTAGGGCTGTGATGTGACGGCCGCCACAAGGATCGCGGGCAGATTCCCCTCGACGCTCGTGGCGGCCGCCGGTCAGCCCTTGACCGACCCTGCCGTGAGACCCCCCACGATGTACTTCTGCAGGAAGAGGAACAGCGCCAGGACCGGCACCGCCGACAGGACGGCGCCCGCCGCGAACAGCCCCCAGTTGGCCTCGAGCAGCGACGAGACCCACCCGTACAGACCCACGGCCAGGGTCCAGTTCGACTCGGACTGGAGCACCACGCGGGCGATGATGAACTCGCCGAACGTGCTGATGAAGCTCAGCAGCGCCACGACGGCGAGGATCGGCGTCACCAGCCGCAGGATGATGGTCCAGTAGACCTGCGCGTGCGTGGCGCCGTCGATCTTCGCCGCCTCGTCGAGCTCCCGCGGCACGGTGTTGAAGAACCCGTACATGAGGAACGTGTTCACGCCGAGCGCCCCGCCCAGGTACACGCAGATCAGCGCGAGCTTGGAGTTGAGCCCCAGCACCGGCACGACCTGCCCCAGCGAGATGAGCAGCAGGAAGATCGCGACGAACGCCAGCATCTGCGGGAACATCTGGATGATCAGCAGCGACGTGAGGCCGACGCGGCGCCCGGCGAACCGGAAGCGCGAGAACGCGTACGCCGCCGCGGCACCCATGAGCACCGTGCCCACCGCCGTCGCGACGCCGATCACGAGCGTGTTGCCCATCCACGTCCAGAACTTCGTGGCGCCCAGCGCCGCGTAGTTCACGGTGCTCACCTGGGCGAACAGCTCGTTCGACCCGGTCAGCGTGCCGTTCGGCGACAGCGAGGCCGACACCACGTAGACGATCGGGAAGACGGCGTACAGCACCGCCACCACGCCCACGACGTGCCGCCAGCCCAGCTCGCGCGCCCACCGCCCGGCCGACATCCGGTGCCGCAGCTCCTGCGACGCCCGGCCCTCGGTCCGCGGGGTCTGCGCCGTCTGCGCCGTCTGCGCCGTGTGCTCCGTGTGCTCCGTCATGAGCTCAGCTCCTCGAGCTTGCGGGTCTGCCGGAAGGCGATCGCGGAGATCACGCCCACCACGACGAAGATCACGATGGACAGCGCGCTGGCGAGGCCGTAGTCGCGCGGGGCCGAGCCGTCCAGGCCCGACACGTTGTAGACCATCGAGATGAGGATGTCGGTGTGCCCCAGCGGCACCGACGCGTCGTCGAACCGTGGCCCGCCGCCCGTCAGCATCTTGATCAGTGTGAAGTTGTTGAAGTTGAACGCGAAGCTCGAGATGAGCAGCGGTGCCGTGGCGACCAGCAGCAGCGGCATGGTGATGGAACGCCACGTGCGCCATCGGCCCGCCCCGTCGATGCGGGCCGCCTCGTACACGTCGCCCGGCAACGACTGCAACGCACCCGTGCAGATGAGGAACATGTACGGGAACCCGAGCCACAGGTTGACGCCCAGCACGGAGAGCTTGGCCAGCCACGGGTCGGTGAGCCACGGGATCGAGGCACCCCCGAGCAGCACCTGGTTGATCACGCCGAAGCTCTTGTTGAGCATCCCGGACCAGAGCAGGGCGGCGAGGAACCCGGGCATCGCGTACGGGAGGATCATCAGGGTGCGGTAGACCTTGCGGCCCCGCAGCCGCGGGTCGTTGAACACCATCGCGAGGAACATGCCCAGCGCGAAGGTCGTCACGACCGACAGCAGCGCGAACGCGAACGTCCACGCGAGGATCTTGACGAACGGGCCCGCGTACCGGGAGTCGCCGAATGCCGTCGCGAAGTTCTCGAAGCCCACCGTCACACGCCAGCCGACGGGCAGCGTGGTGCCGTCCGCCGCCTCGAACTGGCCCTCGTCGTTGGGGGTGTACACCACCCCGGACGAGGTGTCCGTCATCGTGTCCGCGGCCTCGTCGTACTCCAGCACCGACTGGAACACGTAGCCCGTGCGGGCGTCCTGGGTACGCATCGAGCCGTCGGCCGGGTCGTCCGACACCGGCACCCGCAGCGTCGTGACCTCCTGCTGGCGCTGCAGGACCGTCGCACGGTCGAGCACCGTCCAGCCGGGCACCGCGGTCACGGTGGTGCCGTCGACGGTCGCGTCGGGGGCGTCGGACAGCGGCTCCTCGGCCGTGCCGACCTCCACCGCGCCGTCGTCGAGGACGGCGAACCCGAGGTCGCCGTCGTCCGACTCCACGACCGTCAGAGGCAGGGCGGGCGACCCCTCGACGCGACGCTCGTTCTGCACCAGGAGGGCGTCGACCGCCTGCTCCTTGGTGGAGTTGTGGCCGTCGCCGTAGTTGGTGAACGCGACGTACCCCGTGTACCCCACGACGTAGACCTGGTACACGAGCAGGAACGCGAGCCCCGGCAGGATGTACTTCAGCGGCAGGGCACGCTTGGTGAAGTACACCCAGTTGGCCGCGACGAGGAGCGCCAGCATCGCCGCGAGGATCCCCCACGACCCGGCGCGCCAGGCGGCCAGCACCGCGAAGACGCCGAGGGCGTCGACGAGGGCGACGAGCACGATCTTGACGGCGAAGCCGGCCCCGGAGAAAGTTCCGGAGCCGGCCTCGGCGCCCTGGTAGCGGGCACGCGACATCAGCCGATCGCACCCTCGATGTCGGAGACCATCTTGTCCCAGGCCTTGACCGGGTCGGAGGCCTTGCCGGAGATGATGCTCGCCTCGGTGACGCCCCAGAAGGACCACACCGAACCCATCTCGGGGATGGACGGCATCGGCACGGCCGACGCGCCGACCTCACGGAAGCCCGCGACCAGCGGGTCGGAGGAGGCGGCGTCCGCGGCCTCGGTGAGCGCCGGCGGGCGGCCGCCGGCCTTGAACAGCGCCGTCTGCGCCTCAGGCGTCGACATGTAGTTGACGAGGAAGTCGTTCGCCACGAGCGCGTTCTTGCTCTGCGCGCTCACGTAGAAGCCCTGCACGCCCACGAACGGCTGCGCGGGCTGGTCGCCCGGCGCCGGGATCGGGTCCACGGACAGCTTCAGGTCCTTGAACTGGTCGAGCATCCACGGGCCGCCGATGATGAACGGCGACTTCCCCTTGGCGAAGGCCTCGACGGCGATGTCGTACGAGATGTCCGTGCTGAGGTTGCCCGCCTTGCCCTCCTCGGAGAGCCAGTTCGCGAACGCGTGGCCGCCGTCGCCGCCGAGCGCGAGCTCGGGACGGTACGAGCCGTCGTCGTTCTGCTCGAAGACGGGGGCGCCGAACGACGTCTGGAAGGGGTAGTACGTGTACGGGTCGCCCTTGTCGCCGTCCGACTGGATGAGGAACGGGAACTTGGTGCCGGCATTCTTCCCTGCTGCGACCATGTCGTCGTAGGTCTTCGGCGCCTCGGGGGCGAGCTCGGTGTTGCGGATGAGCGCGATGTTCTCGATGGCGTACGGGAGGCCGTAGACCTGGCCGTCCTGCGTGAACGCCTGCACCGACACCGGGAGGAAGTCGTCGGCCTTGTCGCCCAGCTCGATCGGCGCGACGACGCCGTTGGCGGTGAACTCGCCGAGCCAGTCGTGCGCACCGACCGTGATGTCGGGGCCCTCGCCCGTCGGGACCTGCGCGAGGAAGTCCGCGCGGATGTCCTCGAAGTTCTTCTGGACGATCTCGACGTCGACGCCGGACTCCTTTTCGTACGCGTCGGCGGCGGCCTGCACGGCGGCCTCGCGGGTCTCGTCGACCCACACCGTGAGCGTGCCGGAGGCGGACGGCGTGGCGCTGGCGTCGGTGTCGGCGGACGACTCGCCGCCCGGCTCTCCGCTGCCGCACGCCGTCAGGGCCAGCGTGGTGGCCAGGGCCGAGGCGAGAAGGATGCTCCTTCGCATCGTGGTTACTCCCAGCTGTCTTCGGTGGACGGCCCGCCCGGCGTCACCGCCGGCGGACCCTGAATGCCCACAACGTACGGATCGTTGCAGCGCGATGCAAGATCTTGCGATAACTTTTCAGCAACGCGTGGCAACGGGGTCGCCGCGTCCCGCCGGCCGGCGACCGACCCGCCGGTATCCCACCCCAGGACGAGGAGGTCCCGTGTCCCCTACGATTCCTCGGGTGCGCACCCGATTGAGCGACCTGGCGGAGCAGGCAGGCGTGTCGACGGCGACCGTGTCGCGCGTGCTGAACGGCAAGCCCGGTGTGGCGAGCTCCACCCGTCAGGCCGTGCTCGCGGCGCTCGACGTCCTCGGCTACGAGCGTCCGTCGGCGCTGCGCGGTCGCTCCGCCGGCCTGGTGGGCCTCATCGTCCCGGAGCTGACCAACCCGGTGTTCCCCGCCTTCGCGCAGGCCATCGAGTCGATCCTGGCGCAGCGCGGTTACACGCCGCTGCTGTGCACCCAGGCCCCCGGCGGCACCACCGAGGACGAGTACGTCAGCACGCTGGTCGACCACTCGGTCGACGGGATCGTGTTCGTCTCGGGCCTGCACGCCGACACCCGCGCCGACCACACGCGGTACTCGATGCTGCGCAGCCAGGGCGTGCCGATCGTGCTGGTCAACGGCTATGCGCCGGGGATCGACGCCCCCTTCGTCTCCCCCGACGACGCGGCCAGCGTGGACGTCGCGGTGCAGCACCTGCTCACCCTCGGGCACCGCCGGGTGGGTCTCGCGATCGGCCCCGAGCGCTACGTGCCGTCCCGGCGCAAGCTCGCCGCGTTCGTCGCCGCGCTCGTGCGGCACGGCCTGGCGGACGACGAGGCGGCGGCCCGGGAGCACGTGCGGTCCAGCCTCTACACGCTCGAGGGCGGGCAGGCCGCAGCGGCCGAGCTGCTCGACGCCGGCCACACCGCGATCGTCTGCGCGTCCGACCTCATGGCGCTCGGCGCCGTCCGCGGCGCTCGGTCGCGGGGACTGTCGGTGCCCGACGACGTCTCCGTCGTCGGGTACGACGACGCCCCGCTCATCGCGTTCACCGAGCCGCCCCTGACTACCGTGCGCCAGCCCGTCGAGGCGATGGCGCGCGCCACCGTGAGCGCCCTGCTGACCGAGATCCAGGGCGAGCGCGCCCCCCGCACCGAGCTCCTCTTCGCACCCGAGCTGGTCGTGCGAGGGTCCACGGGAGCGGCTCCGCGCGGCTGAGCCGCTCCCGCGGGCCGGATTTGCTGCAACCTTTGCAGCAACGCTTACACTCGTCGGATCGTGCACGGCTGCTCCGTGCGTCGACGGGCTCGACCGTGCCCGAGAACGCGCGACCGTGCCCAACTGTGCCCGACCGTGCCCCCACCGTGCCCCGCCCGCTGCGCACGGCCCCCCGACCAGGTGAGGAAGCCAGCGATGACCTCCACCCAGCCCATCGTCGCCGCGACCGCGACGGACACCGCCGACGACCTGCTGCGCACCGACGCCGTCGTGCACGCCGGCAGCGGCGCTGCGCGGCAGTGGTGGCGCGACGCCGTGATCTACCAGGTCTACCCGCGTTCGTTCGCCGACGGCGACGGCGACGGCATCGGCGACATCCCGGGCGTCACGGCCCGCCTCGACCACCTCGGGTCGCTCGGCGTCGACGCCGTCTGGCTGTCGCCCTTCTACCGCTCGCCGCAGAACGACGCCGGCTACGACGTGGCCGACTACCGCGACGTCGACCCCCTGTTCGGCACGCTCGCCGACTTCGACGACCTGCTCGCCGGCGCCCACGCGCGCGGCATCCGCGTGATCGTGGACCTCGTGCCCAACCACACGTCCGACCAGCACGCCTGGTTCCAGGCCGCGCTCGCCGCCGCCCCCGGCTCCCCCGAGCGTGCCCGGTACGTCTTCCGCGACGGCCGCGGCCCGGACGGCGCCGAGGCGCCCAACAACTGGCAGTCGATCTTCGGCGGCCCGGCCTGGACCCGCCTCGCCCCGCGCGAGGACGACGGCCCCCTCGGACCGCAGTGGTACCTGCACCTGTTCGACTCCACGCAGCCCGACCTGGACTGGCAGCAGCCCGAGGTCCGCGCCGAGTTCGAGGACGTGCTGCGCTTCTGGCTCGACCGGGGCGTGGACGGCTTCCGCGTGGACGTCGCGCACGGTCTCGTCAAGGCCGACGGCCTGCCGGACTGGGACGGGCACGTCGAGATGGTGGCCGGGTCTGCCGACGACGTGGCCGACGAGTCCACCGACGACGTCGAGCCCGGCGCGCCCGAGGACGGCTCGACCGGCGCCGGCAACCACGGCCCCATGTTCGACCAGGAGGGCGTCCACGAGGTCTACCGCGCGTGGCACCGCGTGCTCGCCGAGTACGACGGCGACCGCTGCCTCGTCGCCGAGGCCTGGGTGGAGCCGCTGAGCCGGCTGGCCCGGTACGTGCGCCCCGACGAGATGCACCAGGCGTTCAACTTCTCCTTCCTCACCACCGGCTGGGACGCTGCCGCCCTGCGCACCGTGATCGCGGCGTCGTACCAGGCGAACGACGAGGTCGGTGCGCCGACCACCTGGGTCCTGTCGAACCACGACGTGGTCCGCCACCCGTCCCGGCTCGGCTCGGCCGACCCGTCCGTCAAGGTCAACGGCGTCTTCGCCACCGACCCGCAGCCCGACGAGGAGCTCGGCCTGCGGCGCGCCCGCGCGGCGAGCCTGCTGATGCTGGGGCTGCCGGGCTCGGCGTACCTGTACCAGGGCGAGGAGCTGGGCCTGCCGGAGCACACCACCCTGCCCGCCGACGTGCGTCAGGACCCGGCGTTCTTCCGGACGGGCGGCGCCGAGGCCGGTCGTGACGGCTGCCGCGTCCCCCTGCCCTGGCAGGCCGACGCGCCCGGCTTCGGCTTCGGGCCCGCCGGCGAGCCGTGGCTGCCGCAGCCGGCGTCGTTCGCGCGCTACGCCGCGGACGTGCAGTACGGCGTGGAAGGCTCGACGTTCGAGACCTACCGGGCCGCCCTCGCGCTGCGCAAGGCCGAGGGCCTGGGCCACGGCGGGGCTGCCTGGCTGGAGGCCTGGGCGACGTCGCCGGACGTGATCGCCCTGCGCAACCAGGACGTCGTCGTGCTGGCGAACCTCGGCTCCGAGCCCGTGCTGCTGCCGCGAGGCGCCGAGGTGCTGCTCGCCTCCGGCCCCGTCGTCACCGACCGGTCCGCCGACCCGCAGGTCCGCGTCCCCGCCGACACGACGGTCTGGCTGCGCGGCTGACCGTCCCGCCGAGGTAGTTCGGGGTACGCCGAGGTAGTCCCGGGTGCGCCGAGGTAGTTCGAAGTCCGCCGAGGTAGTCCCAGGATCGCCGAGGTAGTCCCGAGTGCGCCGAGGTAGTTCCAGGAGCGCCGAGGTAGTTCCGGGTGCGCCGAGGTAGTTCACTACTTCGCCGTGCCTCGAACTACCTCGGCAAGCTGCGAACTACCTCGGCAAGCTGCGAACTACCTCGGCAAGCTGCGAACTACCTCAGCGGTTCTGGTGCTACCTCGCCAGGCTGCGAACTACCTCGGCAGTTCTGGTGCTACCTCGGCAGCTTGCGCTCCCCCGGCTTGCAGGGTCAGCCGCCGCTGACGCTGAGCTCGGCCTCGCGCAGCCGCGCCTCGAACTCCTCGTCCAGGTCGCGGGAGTCGAGCCACCCGTACGGCAGGTGCGGCTGCTTCGGGGACCCGGCGCGCCCGCGCGGGCCTTCGGCGTCCTCGCCCGGGTAGGGCAGGTCAAGGTCGAGCGCGTCGAGGCGCTCGCGCAGCTCGGCCGTGGTCGAGACCATCGCGAGCGCCCGCCGCGCGTCGCCACCGACGGCGTAACCCTTGAGGTACCAGGCCATGTGCTTGCGCAGGTCGCGCATGCCCTTGCCCTCGTCGCCGTCGAAGTAGTCGATCATGAGCTGCCCGTGGCGGTAGATCGTGTCCGCGACCTCGCGCAGACCGGGCCGCACGCGCGTGGTCACGCCGTGGAACGCCGCCGCGAGGTCCGCGAAGAGCCACGGCCGACCCTGGCAGCCACGCCCGACGACGACGCCGTCGGCGCCGGTCTCGCGCACCATGCGGAGCGCGTCCTCGGCGGACCAGATGTCGCCGTTGCCCAGCACCGGGACGGTGCGGACCGCCTCCTTGAGCCGCGCGACGGCGGTCCAGTCGGCGGTGCCCGAGTAGTAGTCCGCGGCGGTGCGGGCGTGCAGCGCCACGGCCGCGACGCCCAGCGACTCCGCGATCCGGCCGGCCTCGAGGTAGGTCAGGTGGTCGTCGTCGATGCCCTTGCGCATCTTCACGGTGACCGGCACGCCGTACGGCTCGGCGGCCTGGACCGCGGCGCGCACGATGTCGGTGAACAGCTGACGCTTCCACGGCAGGGCGGACCCACCGCCCTTGCGGGTCACCTTGGGCACGGGGCAGCCGAAGTTGAGGTCGACGTGGTCCGCGCGGTCCTCCCCCCCGATGATCTTCACCGCTGCGCCGACGGTCGCCGGGTCGACGCCGTACACCTGCGCCGAGCGCGGTGTCTCGTCCGCGCCGAAGGTGACGATGCGCAGCGACTCGACGTTGCGCTCCACGAGGGCGCGGCTGGTCACCATCTCCGCCACGTACAGGCCGGGGTCGAAGCCCTGCGACGCCCCTGCCTCCCGGCACAGCGTGCGGAAGGCGCGGTTGGTGACGCCGGCCATCGGCGCCAGCACCACCGGGGTGTCCACGGTGATCGGCCCGATCTGCAGCGGCGGCAGGACGCGCGAGGCGTGGGTGCTGACGGGATCGAGGGTGGAGGTCACGTCCCCCATTCTCGCAAACGCGCGGGGTGGTCGGTCAGCTGCGGACCGACGGTGCGATCCCGGTGACGCTCTGCACGTCCTCCCAGCACTCCACCCCGCGGATGTCGGGGAGCCGGTCGCGGGTGAAGACGGGGTCGCTGCCCGAGCGCCGCTGGGCGCGGTAGTCGGCGAGCAGCTTCCACACGATCCCCGACAGCAGCGCGATGGCGACCAGGTTGACCAGCGCCATCAGGCCCATCACGCCGTCGGCGGTGTTCCACACGACGTCCGACGACACGACCGACCCGCCGAGCACCGCGAGCACGGCGAGCGTGCGGTACCCGGCCAGCACGCCGCGGGAGCGGGTGATGAACTCCACGTTGGACTCGCCGTAGTAGTAGTTCCCCAGGATGGTGCTGAAGGCGAGCAGGAAGATGATCAGCGTCAGCAGCCCGTTCGACCAGGTGCCGAGGCTGGAGACCAGGCCCTGCTGCGTGAGGCCGATGCCGGGCTCTGCGCCCGCGAGGTCGGGGTCGGCGACGAGGATGATGAACGCCGTCACCGAGCACACCACGAACGTGTCGAAGTACACCCCCAGCGTCTGCACCAGGCCCTGCTTCACCGGGTGGGTGACGGCCGCCGTCGCGCCCGCGTTCGGCGCGGAGCCGAGGCCCGCCTCGTTGGAGAACATGCCGCGCTTCACGCCCTGCATGATCACCGTGCCCAGCGTGGCGCCCACCACCTCGTTCACGCCGAACGCGTCGCCGAAGATGGCCGCGAACACGTCCGGCACCCGGTCGGCGTTCACCGCCACGACCGCCAGACCGGTGAGCAGGTACAGCACGGCCATCGCCGGGACCACGGCCTGGGTGACGTGCGCGATCCGACGCAGGCCGCCGAAGATCACCAGGCCCGCGAGCACGGCCAGGACGATGCCGACGCCCCACGCGAGCGCGCCACCCGCCTCGACGCCGGCGGTCGTCGCGACGGTCGCGGTGATGGTGTTGGCCTGCAGCGACGAGAACGCGAACGGGAAGCAGCAGATGAGGATGACGGCGAACAGCACGCCCATCCAGCGGGCCCGCAGGCCGCGTTGCATGTAGTACGCCGGGCCACCGCGGAAGCCGTCGGAGTCTCGGGTCTTGTAGAGCTGGCCCAGCGTGGACTCGACGAACGACGACGCCCCGCCCACGAACGCCATGAGCCACATCCAGAAGACCGCCCCGGGCCCGCCCACGGCGATCGCCGTGCCCACCCCGGCGATGTTCCCGACCCCGACGCGCGACGCGGCCGAGATCGTGAAGGCACCGAAGGCCGAGACCGACTGCGGTCTCCCGTCGGCGTCCTTCGGGGCGGCGTCGGTGAGGGTGCGGAGCATCTCCGGCAGCATGCGCGCCTGCACCACGCCGCTGCGCAGCGTGAAGTACAGGCCGAGCACCACCACCACGGGCAGCACGATCCACGTCCACAGCGTGTCGCCGAAGGACAGGACCCAGTCGTTGAGCGAAGACATCCGGACAGTGTGCAGGCCCGCGCCCCGGGCAGCGAACGGGGACCCGTCAGAGCCAGCCGTTGTCCTGCGCGATCCGCACCGCCTCGGCGCGCGTGCGGGCCCCGGTCTTGCCCATCGCCGCCGACAGGTAGTTGCGCACCGTGCCCTCCGACAGGAACGCCTCCGCCGCCACCTGGGCGACGGTGCCGCCGTCGGCCGCGAGCGCCAGCACGTGCCGCTCCCGCTCCGTGAGCGGGCTGGCGCCGACGGCGAGCGAGGCGACGGCGAGGTCGGGGTCGACGGCGCGCAGCCCGGCGTGGACGCGCCGCACGGCGTCGGCGAGCTGCTCGGCGGGGGTGTCCTTGACGACGAACCCGCTCGCGCCGGCGTCCAGGGCGCGGCGCAGGTACCCGGGCCGCCCGAACGTCGTCACGACCAGCGCGCGGCACGACGGCAGCTCGCGGTGCAGCGCGGCGGCTGCAGCGATGCCGTCGAGGCCGGGCATCTCCACGTCGAGCAGCGCCACGTCCGCGGCGTGGTCGCGGGCGGCGGCCAGCACCTCGTCCCCGCGGCCGACCTGCGCGACGACCTCGAGGTCGGGCTCGAGGTCGAGGAGGGCGGCGAGCGCGCCGCGCACGAGCGCCTGGTCGTCAGCGAGGAGCAGTCGGATCACGGGTCGATCCTGGCACCCGCGGCGGACGTGTCCGCACGCACGGTCACCGCGAGCCGGAAGCCGCCGAGCGGGCTGGGGCCCGTCTCCAGCACCGCCCCGGCGGCGCGGGCCCGTGCCGTGAGCCCGGTCAGGCCGTGACCACCCCCGTCGCGGGCCGACGACGGCACGCCCGCGCCGTCGTCGTCGACGACGAGCCGGTCCGCCGCGACGGTCACCACGACCCGCGACGCGCCCGAGTGCCGCAGCACGTTGGTGGTGCCCTCGCGCAACACCCACGCGAACAGCTCCCGCCGCTCGGCCGGCACGGCGTCCACCGCGCCGGGCAGCTCGGCCTCCACCCCGGCGGCGTCGAGGGCGGAGCGGGCGGCGGCGAGCTCGCCGGCGAGGGTGACCTGCCACGCGCCGGCGACGGTGCCGCGCACGTCGGCGAGCGCGCCCCGGGCGAGGCCCTGGATGTCGGCGACCTCGGCGGCGGCCCGCGCGGTGGGGCCGTCGCCGTCGCGGGCCGCGGCGAGGAGCTTCGCGGCCAGCTCGGCCTTCACGGAGATGACGGTGAGGGAGTGACCGAGGACGTCGTGCATGTCGCGGGCGATGCGTTCGCGCTCGCGGGCCACGGCGAGGTCCGCCACCTGCTGCTGCGCCTCGCGCAGGCGCCGGTTGCGGTCGATGACCTGGGTGAAACCGAAGACGGCGGCGCTGGCGAGCACCGCGCCCACGACGTTCCCGTCCTCGGGCTCCCACCCGGGCAGCAGGCGCGGCAGCACCACCATGACGACGATGCTGAGGCCCACGACCCAGAGCGCCGTGCGCCCGTCGACGACGTAGATGGCGGTGACGCACACGAAGATCAGCCCGACGAGCCCGTGCTGCTGTGCAGCCAGGCAGGAGAGCCCCACGCACGCCAGCTGGAGGGTCAGCAGGAGTGCGGCGGCGCGGGGCGAGAGCATCGGCCGCCCTGTCGTGCGACCACCGTCGCCGACGGTCGTCACCCGGCGGAACCGCAGGAACGTCGCCGTGAAGATCCCGGCCACCCCGAGCACGCCGACGGCGCCCACGACGCGCAGCAGCGTCGTGGGCGCGTCGAGGGACGCCTGGAAGGGCTCGACGAGAAAGACCACCCAGATGATCGCGAGCACCGGGCCGAACCGTGGGATGCCGCCGAGCGGCCGCCGGGCGTCCGGGTCGAACGGGTCGTCGCCCGCGGTCCCGGCGGACGGCGCGGTGGGGGACGTCGAGGTCACGTCCCCCACCGTGCCACGCCGGCGCGTCCCGCCGACGGACCGGGTGCTCACACCCGGGCCGTGTCCTTGCGGAAGCGCCACGCGGCGCCGACGAAGAAGATCGCCGCCCAGGTGACCACGTTCACGACGGCGGCGATGCCGAGCTCCCCGCCGAGGGGCGCGTGCACCAGCTCGGCCAGGCCGTAGGTCGGGAAGAACTGCGCCACGGTGGCCCACCAGCCGTCCCCGAGGGGCACGAACAGGCCACCGCCGAACGAGAGGAGCGCGAGGACCGGACCGAGGATCTGCATGACGTTCTCCGCGGGCAGCAGGTAGCCCATGAACAGGCCGAACGCCGCGAAGACGAGGGAGCCGACCCAGGCGAGCAGCGCGCACAGGATCCAGGCCCCGAGCGGCATCTGCGCACCGGTCGCCCCGGCCACCACGAGGGTGATGACGACGGAGGCCGCGCCCAGCACCATGGCGCCGGCGAGCTTGACCGCCACGTAGGCGGCCGGCCGCAGCGGGGTGAGGCGCAGCTGGCGGGTCCAGCCCTGGGCCCGCTCCACCGACACGCTCGCCCCACCGCCCGTGGCGGTGACCATCGCCCCGTACAGGGCCATCGACACGGCGATCCACGCGGTGACGTTGCCGCTGCCCGCGCTCTGGTTCGTGTAGTCGCCCTGCAGCCCGAAGATGAGGAAGAAGACCGGCGGCATCACCACCGAGAAGATGAGGGTGCGCCGGTTGCGCAGGGAGCGGCGCAGCTCGACCACGAGGTAGGTGCGGACCGCGGTCGAGGTCCGGATGCGAGGCCGGGCCGCGGTCGTCGTTCCGGGGGTGGCGCCGGCCGGCGTCGTTCCGGGGGTGGTGGTCGTGGTGCTCATCGGAGGGCTCCGTCCGGGCTGGTGGGGGCGGTGGTGAGGGCCACGAAGGCGTCCTCGAGATTCTCGGAGGCGACCTCGAGGTCGCAGGCGGCGGTCTGCGTGAGCAGGAAGCGTGCGACGACGTCGGAGTCCGGGGTGCGCACGACGAGCCGCGCGCCGCGGTGGTCGATGGCGTCCACGGCCGGCATCTCGCGCAACCGAGCGGCGACGGCGGCGCGGTCGCCGTCGTCGTCGATGCGCGCGCTCACGGTGCGACCGGACGCGAGGCTCTTCACCTCGGCGGTGGAGCCGTCGGCGACGACCCGCCCCTGGCTGACCAGCACGACGCGGTCGGCGTACGTGTCGGCCTCCTCCAGGTAGTGCGTGGCGAACACCACGGTGCGCCCGGCGGCGGCGTCGGCGCGGATGGCGGCCCAGAACTCGCGGCGGCCCTCCACGTCCATGCCGGTGGTGGGCTCGTCCAGGAGGAGCAGGTCGGGCTCGCTGACCAGGGCCATCGCGAACCGCAGGCGCTGCTGCTGGCCGCCCGAGCACTTGCCCACCATGCGGTCGGCGAGGTCGGCGATGCCGGCGCGCTCCAGGTACGGCACCGGGGAGCCGGTCCGGCCGAACAGGGCGGCGGTGAGGGCGACGGTCTCGCCCACGGTGATGTCGCGCAGCAGGCCGCCGGTCTGCATGACGGCGGCCACCCGGCCGGCGGCGATCGCGTCCGCCGGCTCGGCGCCGAACACCTGCACGGTGCCGGCGGTGGGGGCGCTCAGGCCCAGCACCATGTCGATGGTGCTCGTCTTGCCGGCGCCGTTGGGGCCGAGGAAGGCCACCACCTCGCCGGGGGCGATCTCCAGGTCGATGCCGTCGACGGCGCGGACGGGGCCGGCGGACGACGGGAACTCCTTGCGCAGCCCGCGCAGGTGCAGCGCGGGGGTGGGACGGTTCGTCGAGGTCATGCCTCGATCTTGGCCGCGCGGCGCCCTGACCTGCAGGGCCGCCTGTCACGACGTGGCCATGACATCTGTCATGCACCCCCCGCCAGAGCGTTGTGGGTACGGAATCGGCGAGAATTCGCGCCCGAATTCCCGCCGATTCCGTACCCACAGCAGGGCCGTGGTCAGCCGAAGTTGACGCCCTGGGCCAGGGGCAGCTCGGTGGAGTAGTTCACCGTGTTGGTGACGCGCCGCATGTACTGCTTCCACGAGTCGGAACCGGACTCGCGGCCGCCGCCGGTGGACTTCTCCCCACCGAACGCGCCGCCGATCTCGGCCCCGGACGTGCCGATGTTGACGTTGACGATGCCGCAGTCGGAGCCGACCTCGGACAGGAACGTCTCCGCCTCCCGCACGTCGAGGGTGAAGATCGCGCTGCTCAGCCCCTGCGGGACGTCGTTGTGCAGGGCGATCGCCTCGTCCAGCGTGTCGTACGTGAGCACGTACAGGAGAGGCGCGAACGTCTCGCGACGCACGACGTCCGTCTGGGCCGGCATCCGCACGAGCGCCGGCGACACGTACGCCGCGCCCGGCGCCCCGTCGACCTCCACCGCGTCGCCACCGACCACCACCGTGCCGCCGTCGGCCCGCGCCTCCTCGAGCGCGGCGAGCATCCGCTCGCGCGCCCCGGTGTCGGTGAGCGGCCCGACGAGCGTGCCGTCGGCGCGCGGGTCGCCCACGGGCAGCCCGGCGTAGACGGACTCGAGGCGGTCCACGAGGTCGTCCACGACGGACGAGTGCACGATGAGCCGGCGCAGCGTGGTGCAGCGCTGCCCTGCCGTGCCGGCGGCGGCGAACACGATGCCGCGCACGGCCAGGTCGAGGTCCGCGGACGGCGCGACGACGGCCGCGTTGTTGCCGCCGAGCTCCAGCAGGTACCGGCCGCCGCGCCCGGCGACGACGGGCGCCACCTGCTGCCCCATGCGCTCCGACCCGGTGGCCGACAGCAGCGCCACGCGCCGGTCCTCGACCAGCGCCTGCCCGGCCTCCCGGGCGCCGAGCACGACCTGGCTCACCGCCTCCGGGAACCCGGCCTCCGCCAGCGCGCGGCGCAGCAGCGCGTTCGACGCGAGCGCGCTCAGCGGCGTCTTCTCGCTGGGCTTCCACACGACGGTGTCGCCGCAGACCAGCGCGACGGCCGTGTTCCACGACCACACCGCGACGGGGAAGTTGAACGCGCTGACGACGCCGACGACACCGAGAGGGTGCCACTGCTCCATGAGCCGGTGGCCGGGGCGCTCGGACGGCATGGTGCGCCCGCCGAGGGAACGGGAGAGCCCGACCGCGTAGTCGCAGACGTCGATCATCTCCTGCACCTCGCCGAGGGCCTCGGAGGTGATCTTGCCCGCCTCGATCGTCACCAGCTCGGCCAGGTCGGCCTTGTGCTCGGTGAGCAGCTCGCCGAGGCGGCGCACGACGCTCCCGCGGACCGGCCCGGGCACGGACCGCCAGGTGCGGAACGCCTCGGCGGCGGCGCCGACCGCGGCGTCGACCTCCGCGGCGCCCGCCTCCGGGAGACGCAGCAGCTCCTCGCCGGTGAGCGGCGAGACGACGGGCAGCCCGCCCTGGGCCGGGGCGGCCGGGACCTCGGCCCCGATGCGCGCCAGCGCGCCCAGCGCGGCGTCGCGCAGCTCGTCGCCGAGGGCGCCCGCAGCGGTCGTGGTGGTGTCGGTGGTGGTCATGCGTCGGCTCCCGTGCTCGTGGTGGTGGCGTTGGCGGGCGTCGCGGCCAGGGTCTCCGGCGCGACGCCGAGGTGGTGCGCGGCGGCGGTGAGCGAGCCCGCCACCTGCGCCGCGTACAGGTCGAACGGGTCGTACAGCTCGCGCCCGACGGCGCCGGCCATCCAGTCGGCGTCGCGCTCCGCACCGGCCTGGCTGGCGTCCTTGGACCCCTCCTCGGTGAGGTTCGACTGGAAGATGCCGGCGGCCGACCGGGGCAGGAAGTCCTCGTAGACGACCGGCTCGCGCGTGAGCGCACCGTCGGCGGAGACCTCGTACGTGAAGTAGCCGAGGCCCTGCGCGACGAGGCCCGCCTCGGAGTCCGGGAACGTCTGACGCCAGACGTCGGGCGTGGCGCCCTGCACGATCGCGGCGTCGTACCGGGCGCGGCCCTCGCGGGTGAGCGCGATGCCGCGCGCCTCGACCTCCCCGAACCGCACCCGCAGCGAGTCCTGCACGACCTGGCCGTCCGGCGTGCGGAACGTGCGCGGCTCCGCGAGCGCCCGGAACGACGTCTGCCGCAGCAGCACGTCCGGTCCCTCCCACAGCGGCGGACCCTGGATCGCGTCGATCATCGTGATGCCGCGCGCTTCCATGCGGGCGTACAGGTCGTCGATGTCGAGCACGCGCGGCGTGAGGTGGTTGATGTGCGTGGACGCGACGCCGCCGATGTCGGCCGCGACGGCGGAGACGGCCTCCAGCTCGCGGTACCACGCCTGGTCGACGGGCTCGTGGGACAGCTCGAACGCCTCGGTGGCCAGCCGCAGGAAGGTCGCCGCGTCGTCGCCCGCCAGGCCGCCCTCGGCCTCGGCGCGGTCGGCGAGCGCCAGCAGCTCGGGGCGGAACAACGTCCTGGCGGCCAGGAAGCGTTCGAGGCGCTGCTGCAGGTCGGCGCCGAAGAACCGGCGGTCGCCGGGGACCAGCATGGAGGTGAAGACCCGGAACGGGTTGCGCGCGAGCTCCGCGCGGTCCACGGGGCGGAACGCCGTGGAGATCACCGGCACGGACGACGACGAGGCGTCGCGCAGGTCGTAGAAGCCCACGGGGCGCATGCCCATCGCGCCGAAGACCCGCGCGACCTGCTGGAGCTCGGTGGGCGTGCCCACCCGGATGGCGCCGTGCCGTTCGGCGGTGACGCGCTCGATGCTCCCGAGCCGCTCGGCGTCGGCCCCCTGGGCGCGCACCACGTCGGCGTTGACGTCGTGGGACACCTCGAGCAGGGTCGTGTACGCGGGCACCTCGCGGCCGTACATGTCGGACAGCGAGCGGGCGAACGCCGCGCGCAGCTGCCAGGGTTCGTGGAAGGTGTCGTGGGACGTCACGGTGCGTGCTTCCTCTCTCAGATGATGTTGGCCTCGGCGCGCGACCGTCGCGCGCCGAAGCGGCCGGCGTCGAACCCGGAGACGTCGACCCCGTGGGCCGCGGGCGTGCCGACCCGCCCGAGGTAGAGGTCGGTCACGGACTCGCCCACGGCGGGCGCCTGCAGGAAGCCGTGCCCGGAGAACCCGCACGCGTACAGCACACGGGCTCCCGCGCCGCCGGGGGGTGCGGCCTCGCCGATGAGCGCGTCGTGGTCGGGAGTCAGCTCGTAGAGCCCGGCCCAGCCACCGGCGAGCGGCACGTCGGCGAGGGCCGGGGTCGCGCGGGCGGCGAGCTCGCGCAGCCACGGCTCCCACGCGGGGTCGTAGGCGACGTCGAACCCGACCGGCGTCCCCGGCTCGGAGGCACCCAGCAGCAGCGTGCCGCGGGCGTCGGCGTTGTGCAGGTAGTAGGTGGTGCCGAAGTCGATGGTGAACGGCACCGTCGGGGGTGCGGGCTCCAGGGGCGCGGTGAGGGCGATCTGCCGGCGCACCGGCTCCACGGGCAGGTCGAGGTCGACGAGCGCCCCGACGGCGCGCGACCAGGCGCCGGCGCACACCACGAGGGCGGGCGCCGTGACGCGGCCGGACGGCGTGACGACGGTCAGGCGGCCACCGGTCGCGGGCTCGACGGCGGTCACGGGCGCGCCGGTGACGACGGTGGCTCCGTGGCGGCGCGCGCCGTCCGCGTAGCCGGCCACGACGGCGCCGGGGTGCGCCCAGCCGTCCCGCGGCGAGTAGGCGGCTCCGGCGTACGCGGTCGCCGACAGGTAGGGGTTGAGACGGCGCGCCTCGGCGACGGTGAGCAGCCTGCTGTCGACGCCTCGGGCGCGCTGCATCGCCACGGACTGCGCGAACAGCTCGACGTCGTCGTCGGTGGGCAGCGCGAACAGGTAGCCGTGCTGCCGCAGCCCGACGTCCGCCCCCGGACGCTGCCGGAACCGTTCGAAGAGCTCGAGGCTGCGGCGGCCGAGGTCGACGTTCGCGGGGTCGGAGAACTGGGCGCGCACCCCGCCGATCGGCTTGCCGGAGCTGCCGCGGCCCAGCTCGCCGGCCTCGAGCAGGACGACGTCGGCCCCCGCCTCGGCCAGGTGGAACGCGACGGACGTCCCCATCACGCCGCCTCCGACCACCACCACGTCCGCCGTCGACGGCGTCGCACCACCCTGCACCCGACCCTCCTCGCTCGGCGTCCCTGCTCGCGGGGCGCGACGTCGTCGGCGCACGCCCTCGTCGGCGCCCCGGACCCATCGTGCTGGACGTCGAGCGTCCAGGACCATCGAAGGTTCGTCCGGTATTCCCTTCAAGGTTCTTGAACGGTTACGCTGGCGGCATGGAAGGGTCGCGCGACCTGCCGTGGGCCGGTCTCCGAGCTCTGCGGGCGCTCGCCGAGCACCGCACGATGACGGCCGCTGCCGCCGCCCTCGGCTTCACCACGGGCGCGGTCTCCCACCAGCTCACCGCGCTCTCCCGCGCCCTGGGGACCGAGGTCGTGCGCCCCCACGGCCGTGGCGTCTCGCTGACCGAGGCGGGGCTCGCCCTCGCGGAGCGCACCGAGCCGCTGCTGGCCGCCCAGCGCGACGCCGTCGACGCCGCCCGGGCGGCCGGGGGCGGCGCGACCGGCACCGTCCGCGTCGGCGCCTTCGCGACCGTGGCGGCGAGCCTCCTGCCCCAGCTCGTGGCCCGCCTCGCGGCCGCGCACCCGAAGATCACGCTCGTGGGCATCGAGCTCACCGTCGACGACGTCGCCGGCGCGGTACGTCGCGGCGACGTGGACCTCGGGCTCGGCCTGGACTACCCCGGTGCGCCCATCCCGAGGCTGCCGGGCACCGTGCTCAGGCCTCTGCGCACCGAACGTTTCGAGCTCGTCTCCGCCGCCACCACGGACCTGCCGGCCCGGCTGCACCTCGCCGACGTCGCCGACCTGCCCTGGATCCTGCCGCCGCTGCCCACGCACTTCGGCGTCGCCGTCCGCGGCGCGTGCCGGGCGGCCGGCTTCGAACCGCGTGCCGCGCACGAGGTGAACGACACCTCCACGACCCTGGCCCTCGTCGCCCAGGAGCTCGGCGTCACGCTCGCGACGCCGATCATGCTCAGCCTGCGTCCCGCGCACGACGTGCGCACCACGACCCTCCACGATCTGGTGGAGCGGGAGATCGTGCTGCTCGAACCGACGACGGCGCCGCGCCGTCCCGCCGTGGACGCCGTGGCACGCACGATCGAGACGGTCGTCCACGGCACGGGGCGGCCGTTCTCGATCAGCTTGTGACGGTCAACACGGACGTAGCCGACAACGTGCGTGTATCGGGACGACGTGGGACCGTCTTTTCATCACGCCGCCGCACGGGCGGTGCGAAGAGACTGGAGGTTCCCATGCCCGCATGGCTCATCCTCATCATCATCGGGGTCGTCCTCGTGATCCTCGGTGTCGCGACCAACATCGGCCAGTTCCTCATCTGGATCGGTGTGATCGTGCTGGTCGTGAGCCTGGTGCTCGGCCTGCTCCGGCGAAACCGCACCTGATCGAGCGCAGGCGCGGCACAGGGACGCCGCACAGCAACAACGACGGGGCCCGGGTCCGCAGCTGCGGACCCCGGCCCCCTCGTTGTGGGCGCGGGGGGAGAAAGCC
>NZ_JBSHCR010000072.1:0-20743 GCF_053615895.1 Isoptericola sp. NPDC055881 | reverse complement strand
CGGTGGGTGCTCACCTTATCCACTTATGGCGTTCTTGAGGATCAGGTCAGCACGCACGTTGCCGTCACGGGGCAGCGGGCCCCGCGGACGACGTCGCCTGGTCCACCGCCCCGCCGTAGCGGCGGTCGCGGCGCGCGAACTCCTCGACGGCGCGCCACAGGTGCCGGCGGTCGACGTCGGGCCACGGCTCCGGCAGGAACACCATCTCCGCGTACGCGGCCTGCCAGATCATGAAGTTGGACGTGCGCTGCTCCCCCGACGAGCGCAGGAACAGGTCGACGTCCGGCAGGTCCGGCTCGTCGAGGTACTTCTGGACGGTCTTCTCGGTGACCCGGGCCGGGTTGAGCCGGCCCGCGGCGACCTCGCGGGCGATGGCTGCCGCGGCGTCCGCGATCTCCGCCCGCCCGCCGTAGTTCACGCACATGGTCAGGGTGCAGCGGTCGTTCTCGCGGGTCATCTCCTCGGCGACCTGCAGCTCCTTGATCACCGACCCCCACAGCCGGGGCCGGCGCCCGGCCCAGCGGATGCGCACGCCCCACGAGGACATCTCGTCGCGGCGGCGGCGGATGACGTCGCGGTTGAAGTTCATGAGGAACTTCACCTCGTCGGGCGACCGCTTCCAGTTCTCCGTGCTGAACGCGTAGGCCGACACGTGCTTGACGCCGATCTGCACCGCGCCGGCGACGACGTCGAGCAGCGACTTCTCGCCCTGCTTGTGCCCCTCGATCCGCGGCAGGCCCCGCGCGTTGGCCCACCGGCCGTTGCCGTCCATGACGATCGCCACGTGGTTCGGCACGAACTGTGCCGGGATCGCGGGCGGCGTCGCTCCGGACGGGTGCGGGTACGGCTCCGCGTACTCGCGGGCGTTGCGGGGCATCAGGCCTCTCTCTCCGTCAGGCGCGCTCGGTCACGCGCGCTCGATCATGCGCAACGAGCGCAGCGTGCGCTCCAGGTAGTACTGCGAGTACGCCGCGACCAGGCCGGACGCCTCGGTGCGGTGCCGCGGTTCCGCCGCGTCCGCCGTCGTCCAGTCGCCGCCGAGCAGCGCGCCCAGCAGCGCGAAGGTCTCCGGCGCGGGCGCGGTCGAGCCCGGCGGGCGGCAGCGGGAGCACACCGCGCCGCCCTGCCCGACGGAGAACGCGTGGTGCGGGCCGGGCTCGCCGCACCGGGCGCAGTCCGTGAAGGACGGCGCCCACCCGGCGACGGCGAGGCCGCGCAGCAGGTACGAGTCGAGCACGAGGCCCGGTGCGTGCGTGCGCTCCGACAGTGCTCGCAACGCTCCCGCGAGCAGCCAGTACTGCTGCACCGCCGGCTCGTGCTCGGCCGCGACGAGGCGGTCGGCTGCCTCGAGCATCGCGGCGCCGGAGGTGTACAGCGCGTAGTCCTCGCAGATGGCGCGCGCGTACGGGCCCACCGTCTCGGCCTGCGTCACCGTGTCGAGGTTGCGCCCCGTGTGCAGCTGCACGTCCACCACCATGAACGGCTCCAGCCGGGCCCCGAAGCGCGACGACGTGCGTCGGACGCCCCGTCCCACCGCGCGCACCTTGCCGTGCTCGCGCGTCAGGAACGTCACGATGCGGTCCGCCTCACCCAGCTTGTGGGTGCGCAGCACGATCGCGTCGTCTCGGTACAGGGGCACGGTCCCATTGTCCCAGGCCCCACCCACGAAAGTTGTCAGAGCCACGTCACACCATGGCGTGACGTGGCTCTGACAGGTGTTCGGGCGGTCAGCCGCGGTCAGCCGCGGGCGGCGCGGTTCACGGCCGACACGACGGCCTTCAGCGACGCGGTAGTGATCGACGGGTCGATGCCGACGCCCCACAGCACGTCGTCGCCGACCTGGCACTCGACGTACGCCGCAGCCGTGGCGTCACCGCCCTCGGACAGGGCGTGCTCGGCGTAGTCCAGCACGCGAACGTCCACGCCGACCTTCGAGATCGCGTCGACGAACGCGGCGAGCGGCCCGTTGCCGGTGCCCTCGAGCGTCACGTCCTCGCCGTGGTCGACGACGTCGACGGCCAGGGCCGTGGCCCCGCCCTCGGCGGCCGTGGTCCGCGTCTGGCGCAGCCGCAGGCGACCCCACGGCTCGAGGCCGCGCGCGTCGTGCTCCTCGACGGGCAGGTACTCGTCGCTGAACATCCGCCAGATGTCGGAGCCCGTGACCTCGCTGCCCTCGGCGTCGGTGAAGTGCTGCACCACGCCCGAGAACTCGATCTGCAGCCGACGGGGCAGGTCCAGCGAGTGCTCGGTGGACAGCAGGTACGCGATGCCGCCCTTGCCCGACTGCGAGTTCACGCGGATCACGGCCTCGTACGACCGGCCCACGTCCTTCGGGTCGATCGGCAGGTACGGCACGCCCCAGGTGAGGGAGTCCACGGACCTGCCCTCCGCCTCGGCGCGGGCCGACATGTGCTCGAAGCCCTTCTTGATCGCGTCCTGGTGCGAGCCGGAGAACGCCGTGAAGACCAGGTCGCCGACGTACGGGTGCCGCTCGTGCACGGGGATCTGGTTGCAGTGCTCCACCGTGCGGCGGATGCCGTCGATGTCGGAGAAGTCGATCTGCGGGTCGATGCCCTGCCCGAACAGGTTCATGCCCAGGGTGACCAGGTCGACGTTGCCCGTGCGCTCCCCGTTGCCGAAGAGACAGCCCTCGATGCGGTCGGCGCCGGCCTGGTAGCCCAGCTCGGCAGCGGCGACAGCCGTGCCGCGGTCGTTGTGCGGGTGCAGGGACAGCACGACGTGCTCACGGAAGGCCAGGTTCCGGTTCATCCACTCGATGGAGTCGGCGTACACGTTCGGCGTGGCCATCTCGACGGTCGCCGGGAGGTTGATGATCACCGGCCGCTCGGCCGTGGGCTCCAGCACCTCCAGCACCTCGTTGCAGATGCGAGCCGCGAACTCGAGCTCCGTGCCGGTGTACGACTCGGGCGAGTACTCGTAGTACACCGTCGTCTCGGGGATCGTCTCCTCGAGTTTGCGGCACAGGCGCGCGCCCTGCAGCGCGATGTCGACGATGCCGTCCATGTCGCTGCGGAAGACGACCTCGCGCTGCAGGATCGACGTCGAGTTGTAGATGTGCACGATCGCCTGCTTCGCGCCCCGGATCGCGTCGTAGGTGCGCTCGATCAGGTGGTCGCGGCACTGGGTGAGCACCTGGATGACGACGTCGTCGGGGATGCGGCCCGTGTCGATGAGCTGCCGCACGAAGTCGAAGTCCGTCTGCGACGCGGACGGGAAGCCGACCTCGATCTCCTTGTAGCCCATCTGCACCAGGAGGTCGAACATCCGCAGCTTGCGCTCGGCGTCCATCGGCTCGATCAGGGCCTGGTTGCCGTCGCGGAGGTCGACGGCGCACCAGCGGGGCGCCTTCGTGATCCGCTGGTCGGGCCACGTGCGGTCCGGCAGGTCCACCTGGATCTGCTCGTGGAACGGGACGTAGCGGGTGTACGGCATCCCGGACGGGCGCTGAGGGTTGGCGCCGGCGATGCCCTGGGGGTGGGAGTTCTGCATGGTGTCGCGTCCTTCGGTGGGGGCTCGGTGGCCGCCGTCCCGGGTTCGGGTCCGACGGTCATGACCAGTCGGCCGGCACGCCACAACCTCCGCGACGGGGGGTCCGGCCTTAGAGGGCCCCGCCGCGGCACCGAAGGAGGAGGCTCACCGTGCGATGCACGCTGCCACGGTACACCTTCGTCACGGCCGGTCAGCGCCGTGCCCGCAGGGCGGCGTCGACGGCGGGGTCCCCCAGCGCGCCGAGCCAGTCCAGCAGGGCCGGGTAGGTGGACGGGTTGCCCGCGACGTACGACCGCAGGTGCGGCGCCTCGGCCGCGATCCGCGCCAGGTCGGCGAGCGGGGTGGCCGGGTCCATCGCCTGGGCGGCGCTCCATCCCGGCGCCTGGGCGACCGCCGCCGGCACAGGAGGGAGCACCTGGGTCGAGTCGACCGGCTGGTGCCCGCGCACCGGCTCCATCTGCTGCGTCGCGTCCATCGGACGGGCGACCGGCCGCGTCCCGGCCGCGACGGGCGCGGCGGCGGCCGGTGCCGAGACGGCGGCGACCGGGGCGCTCTGCGTCCGCACCGTCTGGCCGCTGCCGGTCGTCGGCCGCGCCTCGACCCGCGCTGCGGGCTCCGGCTCGGGCTCGGGCTGAGGCTCCGGCTCGGGCTCCGGCTCGGGCTCCGACGCGACGAGCTCGCGGACCGACGACGGCACGAGCAGCACGGCCAGCACCACGCCGGGCAGGCCGAACGCGACGAGCAGCTCCTCCACGTTCGACTGCGTGCCCAGCCCCGCACGGGCGACGACGATCACCAGGCCGAGCACGGCGAGCACGCACGCCGCGCCCACGGCGGTGACGTGCCCGGTACGCGGGTCGTGCGCCAGCGAGCGCCGCGCCATGAACGCGACGACGACCATCAGCACACCGACGATGAGGCGGAGCACGAACGCCACTTCGACGCCCGTGCTGATGATCCGGACCAGTGCGACCAGGGCCACGAACGCCGCGACGAGCGCCACCAGCCCGAGGGCTCGGACCGCCACGGCGATCCAGCGCTCGGCCCGCACGGCGTCGGGGTCGTCGGAGGTACGGGCGGCGTCGTCGACGATCCGGCGCGCGGTGACGGCGGCGACCACGGGCAGCAGGAGCAGCCCCAGCCGCTGCTCGTGCACGCTCTCGAACCAGGGCCGCAGGTTGCCACCGGCGAACAGGACGAGCTCGAGCGCCACGGCCCCGCCCAGCGCGAGCAGCACGTATCCGGCGGAGAGGTCCCCGGAGCGCAGGTAGGTGCCGATGGTGAACCACAGGACGCCGAGCACCACCAGGGCGTTGAGGGTCCCGATGACGGTGGTGGTCCAGTCGGCGCCCTGCACGAGGGACGCCACGGGCGTCGCGAGGGTACCGAGCGCGACGACGAGGGCGACGGCGGCGGGCAGGTGCTTCCAGCGGGTCGCCGCCGCGAGCGCGGCACCGGCCAGGCCGACGGCGAGGCCCGCCCCCACCCCGCCCGCGGCGTCGGTGGGGCCCGTCGCGTCCAGCACGAGGTACACCACGGCGACGAGCGCGTAGGGGATGCAGGCCAGTGCCACCGTGCGGCGCGCGGTCAGCACGTCCCACGACGCCGGACCGATGCCGCCGCGGCGCAGGTACGGCGCGGCGACGGCGAGCAGGGCGAGGACCGTGACGAGCACGATCTCCAGACGGTCGCTGCCCCGGTGCGCGTGGTCCCACGGCAACGGCAGCGCCACGAGGAGCGCGCACGCCGCCACGACGTCGCGCACGAGCTCACGGACCGGCACCCCGCCGAACGGCGAGCGCTCCTGCTCGGGTGCGTCGATGGTGTGGGGTTCGGTCATGCGGGCGTCTCCATGGTGCTCCTGGGCGGTCGGAGGCGTCGGCACGCCCCCGCTCCGTTTCTACCCGACAAGGCGGCCCCGCGTCGTGTCCCGCGCGGGCGGGTTGGTCACACCACCCGCCCGGGTGCTCAGATCCCCAGCTGGTACACGCCCCAGTAGGCCAGCGTGCACAGCAGGAAGAGCGAGCCCGCCATGGTGCACCAGAAGGTGAGCACGGCAGGCCAGCCGCGGGCCACCGCGACGTCGGCCCCGGCCCGGCGCTCCGCGCGCGCGTCCGACACCCGCCGGATCACCAGCGCCCCGGCGACCGCCGTCGCGACGCCGAGCAGCCGCACGGCGATCCAGCCGCCCTGCACGACGAGGTCGTCCCGCTGGTAGTCCAGCGCCAGCCGCGCGACGGCGAGGAGGTAGACGACGAGGGCGGCCGTCGTCGCGACCGTGCCCAGCCCGAGGCCCAGCAGCGACGAGCGCATGCCGCGCGCGAGCCGGGGCGCCGGGGTGGTCGACCGACGCAGCACGACCCGGCGCACGAGCGCGTGCACGCCCCACACGAGCGGGCCGAGGAGGAGCAGGGCGGCGCCGGCGATCACCCCGCCGACGACGATGTCGCCGTTCCCCCACCACCGCGGCTGCGGCACGGCCGAGGCCAGGTACAGCTGGTTGGGGGTGTCGCCGGCGATCCGCGGGTCGGCGGCGGCCGTGCCCGGCATCCCCTGGATCCAGGTGGACACGTCGCGCGCGAAGTCGGGGTGCAGGTGCATCCCGCCGTCGCGCGGCACGTTGATGCCGTGGTTCGCCCCGGCGTAGTACCGGACCGTGACGGGGGCGTCGTCGCCGTTCACCGAGGTGTCGGCGATGACCTGCCGCGCGCCCTGCTCGATCGGCATCGACGGGTCCGCCGTCCCGTAGACGACGAGCACGGGCGCCGTCTGCTGCTCGAGCCAGGGCCGCACGTCGAAGTCGACGTAGTCGAACCCGCCACCAGGCAGCTGCATGCCCACGGCCCGCGGGATGGCGCGGAACACCTGGTCGGGCACGCCGGTGTTGCGCAGGTAGTTGTCGACGGCGAACGCGGCCTGCTCGCGCGGCGGCACGACGGGCGCCGAGACGAGGACGGTGAACGCGATCGTCGGGTCCTTCGCCTGCATCACCGGCACGATCCAGGTGCCCTCGGACTCGCCGTAGACGCCGACGCGG
Source organism: Isoptericola sp. NPDC055881 (assembly GCF_053615895.1). NCBI lineage: Bacteria > Bacillati > Actinomycetota > Actinomycetes > Micrococcales > Promicromonosporaceae > Isoptericola > Isoptericola sp. NPDC055881. The sequence goes on along the minus strand of NZ_JBSHCR010000072.1, from coordinate 14,196 downwards.
TCCGGGTCGACCCCGTCGACCTTGCGGAGCAGCTCCACGGAGCGCTCGTAGTCTCCGGCCATCGCGACGTAGTCCCGGTCGCGCGTGGTGTAGGTGTCGAGCCGCTTGTCCGGCACGAGGGTGACGACGCCCGCGCTCGCGAGGGCGGTGGCGGACTCCGTGAACGCCTCGGTGGACTTGCCCGTACCGGCGCCGTGCACGTACACGACGCCCGGTCGGTCCGTCAGCACGGTGCCGTCCTGGTCCAGGGGCTGCCGCAGCAGGCCGTGCACGACGACGCCGTCCAGCGGGATCGTCACGGTGATCTCGCGGACGTCGAACTCGCCGACCTCGCCCAGGTCGGCGTCCGCCGCGACGCCGCCGATCGCGGTGTCCTGGGTCGCCGGGACCAGGTGGTCGGTGACGGGCACCGGGTCCCACTGCGGTCCGGCCACCGCCCCGGTCAGTGCCAGGCCCACCAGGATCGCCGCCGTCGTCGCTATAGTCCGGAACACCACGCAGCGATGCTACTCGGCGCCACCGGCGCGAACCGCCCCGGAATCCCCCCGCCACCTCGGGGGACGTCCCCCGGATCGCGGACCCGGCGACGGGGAGGCCGTCAGAAGCCGAGCCGCTGGAGCTGCTTGGGGTCCCGCTGCCAGTCCTTGGCCACCTTGACGTGCAGGTCGAGGTACACGCGGGTGCCGAGCAGCTTCTCGATCCCCTTGCGGGCGGTCGTGCCGACCTCACGCAGCCGGGACCCGCCCTTGCCGATGACGATCGCCTTCTGGCTCTCGCGCTCCACGAACAGGTTCACGCGCACGTCGAGCAGCGGCGGGCGCCCCTTCGCCGCGTCGCCGGTGCCCTCACGCTCCAGGATCTCGTCCACCACCACGGCCAGGGAGTGCGGCAGCTCGTCGCGCACGCCCTCCAGGGCGGCCTCCCGGACCAGCTCGGCGACCATGACCTGCTCGGGCTCGTCGGTGAGCTCGCCGCCCGGGTAGAGCTCGGGACCCTCCGGGAGGTGCGCGACCAGGACGTCGGTCAGCTCGTCCACCTGGTAGCCGTCCCGCGCCGAGACGGGCACGATGGCGGACCAGTCGCGGTCCAGCGACCGCGCGAGCTCGTCGACGGCCATCAGGTGCTCGACCAGCCGCGCGCGGTCGACGAGGTCGGACTTGGTCACGACGGCGACGACCGGCACGGCGCGCCGACCCTCCATGAGCGGCGCGAGCTGCGAGGCGATGTACCGGTCGCCCGGGCCGATCCGCTGGTCGGCGGGCAGGCAGAACGCGATGACGTCGACCTCGCCGAGGGTGTCCTGGACCAGCGCGTTCAGCCGCTCGCCCAGGAGGGTGCGCGGCCGGTGCAGGCCCGGGGTGTCGACCAGCACCAGCTGGGCGTCGTCACGGTGCACGATGCCGCGGATGGTGTGGCGGGTGGTCTGCGGCCGGGCGGACATGATCGCGACCTTCTCCCCCACCAGGGCGTTGGTGAGGGTCGACTTGCCGACGTTGGGTCGCCCCACGAGGCAGGCGAAGCCGGAGCGGTGGGGTGCGTCGTCGGGGCGGCGCGAGAGGTCGGTGGTCATGCGTGTGCTTCCTTCTGGTCCGGCGGTGCGACCCTGTCGCCCGCTGCTGTGTCGTCGTCCGTGGGTGCCGCGCGCTGCACGCGCAGCGTGGCGAGCTGCTTGCGTCGGCCGTCGACGCGGTCCGCGACGAGGTGCAGGCCGCCGACGTCGGCGGTGGCGCCGGTCAGCGGCACCTTGCCGAGCGCCTTGGCCAGGAGGCCGCCGGCCGTGTCCACGTCGTCGTCGTCGAGCCGCAGGTCGAACAGCTCGCCGAGCTCGTCGACCGGCATCCGCGCGGAGACCAGGAACGTGCCGTCCCCCAGGTCCTCGGGCTCGAGCACGCGGGCGGTGTCGTGCTCGTCGGTGAGCTCACCGACGAGCTCCTCGATGACGTCCTCGACCGTGACGAGCCCGGCGATGCCACCGTACTCGTCGACGACGACAGCGATGTGGGAGCGCGAGGCCTGCATCTCCCGCAACAGCTCGTCCGCCGGCTTCGACTCCGGCACGAAGACCGCCTCGCGGGCCACGTCGACCACGGGGAGACCTGCGGCGCCGGGCTCGTTCTCGAGCACCCGCGCAACGTCCTTGAGGTAGACGACGCCGACGAGGTCGTCGACCTCGTCGCCGACGACCGGGACGCGCGAGTAGCCGGAGCGCAGGAAGAGCCGCATGACCTTGCGCAGCGGGGTGTCGGCGGCGACGGTCACCATGTCGGTGCGCGGCACCATCACCTCGCGGGTGAGGGTGCCGCCGAGCTCCACGACCGACCGGATCAGCTCGCGCTCGGCGTCCTCGATCGCCTCGTTGTCACGCACGCGCTCGGCGACCTCGCGCAGCGCGTCCTCGCCGGGGTCGTGCTCGCCGTCCCGCTCCGTGCCGCGCGCGGCCCGGTCGGTGCGGTCGGTGAGCCAGGCCGCTCCGCGGTGCACCGCCGACAGCGGGCCGGCCAGCGCCAGGAGCACCGCCAGCGGGCGGCGCAGCCCCAGCGCGCGCGGGCTCAGGCGGACGAAGACGACGCCCGCCGCGAGCCCGACGACGGCCGCGACGAGCAGCACCTGCCACCAGGAGTCGAACCAGTCCGCGATCATCAGGGTGGCCGCCGCGAGCGCGATCGTCTCGGCGAAGACGCGCACCAGGGCGAACGCCGCCACCGCCGCGGGCGGGTCGGCGACCAGCCCCTGCACGGCACGCAGGCGCGTGAGGCGGGTGCGGCGTGCGGCGGAGGTCAGCTCCTCGGACGTCTCGGCCTCGACGACCGCGTCCGCCACCGAGGTACGCGTGATCCGCAGGACCGCCGCCTCGCCGGCCGACAGCATCCCCGCGAGGGAGAGCGCGACCAGCGCGACCAGGGCCAGCAGCAGCTCGGGTCCGTCCATTCAGGCCACCGCCGCCGTCACCGGCCGGCGAGGAACGTGAGCAGGAGGCGGCGCTGGAGCGCGAACATCTCCTTCTCCTCGTCCGGCTCGGCGTGGTCGTAGCCGAGCAGGTGCAGGATGCCGTGCGTGGTCAGCAGGAGCAGCTCCTCCGCCGTCGAGTGGCCCGCGACCGTGGCCTGCTGGGCCGCCACCTCGGGGCACAGCACGACGTCGCCGAGCGTGCCGGGCGGCGTCTCCTCGCCCTCCCGGCCGGGGCGCAGCTCGTCCATCGGGAAGGAGAGCACGTCCGTGGGACCGGGCTCGTCCATCCACTGCACGTGCAGCTCCGTCATCACGGCCGTGTCGACGAACATGATCGACAGCTCGCTGCGCGGGTGCACGTGCAGGCTGTCCAGGACGAACCGGCCCAGTGCCGCGAACTCGGCCTCGTCGACCTCCACGCCGGACTCGTTGGCGACCTCGATGCTCATGGCTTGCGTGTCCCTCGTTCGTGCGGGCCGCGGCCCTGTCGTCCCTGTCGTGCCGGTCCTGCCTGGCGTGCCTGGTCGGGACGGGCCGTGGCCACGTCCCAGCGTGCGTACGCTTCGATGATGTCGCTGACGAGGCGGTGCCGGACCACGTCCGCCGAGGTGAGGCGGCAGAACTCGACGTCGTCCACGCCGGTGAGGATGTCCTCGACCGCTCGCAGGCCCGACGCCGTGCCGCCCGGCAGGTCCACCTGCGTGGCGTCGCCCGTGATGACCATCGTCGAGCCGAAGCCCAGGCGGGTGAGGAACATCTTCATCTGCTCACCGGAGGTGTTCTGCGCCTCGTCGAGGATGATGAACGAGTCGTTGAGCGAACGGCCCCGCATGAAGGCGAGCGGCGCCACCTCGATCGTGCCCGCCTCGATGAGCCGCGGGATCGCGTCGGGGTCCATCATGTCGTGCAGCGCGTCGTACAGCGGCCGCAGGTACGGGTCGATCTTGTCGCTCAGGGAACCGGGCAGGTAGCCCAGCTTCTCCCCCGCCTCGACGGCCGGGCGGGTGAGCACGATCCGGTTCACGCGCTTGGCCTGCAGCGCCTGCACGGCCTTGGCCATCGCCAGGTACGTCTTGCCGGTGCCGGCGGGGCCGATGCCGAACGTGATGGTGTTCGCGTCGATCGCCTCGACGTAGCGCTTCTGCCCCACGGTCTTGGGGCGGATGGTGCGCCCGCGGCTCGACAGGATGTTGAAGGTGAGCACCTCGGCGGGCCGCTGGGCGGCGGCCGCGGTGAGCATCTGGACCGACCGGGCGACGACGTCGGGCGTGAGCGGCGTCCCGGACTCGACCACCTCGACCAGCTCGTCGAGCAGGCGGGAGACCAGGGCGACGTCGCCGGCGGGTCCGCTCACCACGATCTCGTTGCCGCGCGCGTGCACGTCGACGCCGGGGAAACCGTCCTCGACGGCCCGCAGCACGGAGTCCCTGCTGCCGAGCAGCGCGACCATCGGCACGTGCGGGGGCACCACGATGCGGTGCTCGGTGGAGCGCTCGGCGTGCGCGGCCGACGCGCCGCGGCTGCCGGAGGCGGCGTGGGGTGTCGATGTCATGGGTCCGGCTGAGCCGGGGCCCTCCTTCGCGAGACGGAGATCGTGGGCGTCACGAGTCTATCGAGCGGGCGCCCACCCCGGCACGCGCTTTGCGTCAGGCGGGGGTCCACCCGAGCTGGGCACCGGCCAGCACGTGGCCGTGCACGTGGAAGACGCTCTGCCCGGCACGGGGGCCGGAGTTGAAGACGAACCGGTACTGGCCGTCGGCGAGCTCGCCCGCCACCCGGTCGGCCAGCGCGACCACCTCGGCCAGCAGCGCCGGGTCCGCGGCGGCGAGCGTCGCGACGTCGCCGTGGTGCTCCTTCGGCACGACGAGCACGTGCACGGGCGCCTTCGGGTCGATGTCGCGGAAGGCGATCACGCGGTCCGAGTCGGCGACCACGTCGGCGGGTACGTCGCCGGCGACGATCTTGCAGAACAGGCAGTCGGTCGAGGCGCTCGTCATGCCTCGGACGTTACCGCGCCGGGGCGTGTCTCCGCGCGGCCCGGGCCGGCGGCCCGGCGGCGTCAGGCCCAGCGGCCGAGACGCTCGCTCAGCAGGGCGACGGCCACCGGCCCGGCGGTGGAGGTCCGCAGCACGTGTGGCCCGAGCCGCGCCGCCACGGCACCCGCCTCGACGAGGGCCTCCAGCTCCGCGTCCGCGATCCCGCCCTCCGGCCCGACGACGACCAGCAGCGCCGGCGCGCCCGCGCCGGGCTGCGGCGCTGCGGGCAGCTCGACCTGCGCGAGCGGTGTCGTCGCGTCCTCGTGCAGCACGACGACGGCGCCGCCGGCCTCGACCACCTCGCGCGCCCGGGCGACGAGCAGGCGCGTCGTCAGCGGCTCGTCGACGGGCGGCAGGCACGCGCGCCGCGCCTGCTTCACGGCGGAACGCACCGTGGCCACCCACTTGGCGTGCGACTTCGCCGCCCGCGCCCCGCGCCACACGACGACGGACCGGTCGGCCTGCCACGGCACCACGGCGTCGACGCCGACCTCGACGGCGGCCTCCACGGCCAGCTCGTCCCGGTCGCCCTTGGCGAGCGCCTGCACCAGCGTCAGCACGACGTCCGGCGCAGGCTCGGCGACCACCTCGGCGACGCGCAGGCGCACCTCCCCGCCCTCGACCGCGTCGACGACGCAGCGCAGCCGCGTCCCCGCACCGTCGACGACGTCCAGCCGCTCGCCCGGGCCGCGGCGCTGCACGACGCCCGCGTGCCGCCCCTCCGCCCCGTCGAGCACGTAGACGTCGCCCACGGCCAGCGCGCCGAGCGTGCCGCCGTCGGCGAGGAAGACGGGCGCGCTCACCTCAGCGGCCGCTCAGCTTGTCACGCAGGCGAGAGAAGACGCCCGGGTGCGCCGCGGTCAGCCGCGGCTCGGGGCGCTCCTCCCCGCGCAGCGTGGCCAGGGAACGCAGCAGCTCGGTCTGCTCCTCGTCGAGGCCGGTAGGCACCTGGACGTCGACGTGCACGTTGAGGTCGCCCCGCCCGCCGGCGTGCAGGTGCCCCACGCCGAGGCCCTTGAGGGTCACGACCTGCCCCGGCTGGGTGCCCGGGCGCAGGTCGATCTCCTGCTCGCCGTCGAGCGTCTCGAGGTCCAGGACGGTGCCGAGCGCGGCCGCCGTCATCGGCACCTGGAGCGTGCAGTGCAGGTCGTCGCCACGGCGCACGAAGGTGTCGTGCGGCTTCTCGCGGATCTCGACGTACAGGTCGCCGGCCGGGCCGCCGCCGGGGCCGACCTCGCCCTGCGAGGTGAGCTTGATGCGGGTGCCCGTGTCGACGCCGGCGGGGACGTTGACCGTCAGGGTCCGGCGGGAGCGGACGCGCCCCTCGCCGGAGCAGTCGGCGCACGGCTCGGGGATGACCGTGCCGAAGCCCTGGCAGGCGGCGCACGGCGCGGTCGTCATGACCTGGCCGAGGAAGGAGCGCGCCACGCGCTGCACGTTGCCTCGGCCGTGGCAGACCTCGCACGTCTTGAGGTCGGTGCCCGGCCGGCAGCCGTTGCCGCCGCACGTGCCGCACACCACGGCGGTGTCGACCTGCAGCTCACGCTTGGCACCGAACGCCGCCTCGGCGAGGTCGATGTCCATGCGCACGAGCGCGTCCTGCCCGCGGCGGGCGCGCGGCACGGGCCCTGCGGGCGCTCCGCCGCCGCCGAAGAACGTCTCGAAGATGTCCTGGAAGCCGAACCCGTTGCCGAACCCGGCACCGGCGCCGCCGGAGGGCGAGCTCGGGTCCACCCCCATGTCGTACTGCTGGCGCTTGTCCGGGTTGGACAGCACCTCGTAGGCGCGGGCGACGTCCTTGAAACGATCCTCGCCGGCCTCGCCGGCGACGTCGGGGTGCAGCTCGCGGGCGAGCTTGCGGTACGCCTTCTTGATCTGCTCGGCCGAGGCGTCGCGCGGGACGCCCAGGATCTCGTAGTAGTCGGTCACAGGTCTCTCTTCGGTGACGTGTCGGTGACGTGCACGGTCAGGTCGTCGGGTCAGGTTTCGCGGGGCGGCCTCAGCTGGGCAGCACCCGGGACAGGTAGCGGGCGACGGCGCGCACCGAGGCGATCGTGCCCGGGTAGTCCATCCGGGTGGGGCCGATGGACCCGAGGATGGCCACCGTGTCGCCGTCGCTCCCGTAGCCGGAGGCGACGACGGACGTCTCGGTGAGCCCGTCGAGGCGGTTCTCGTGGCCGATCCGGATCCCCACCCCGGTGCCGGGCTCGGTGGCCAGCTCGGTGAGGAGGCCGAGGAGCACGACCTGCTCCTCGAGCGCCTCGAGGACCGGGCTCAGGCCCTGCTCGAACCGCATCTCGGCCCGGGCGAGGTTCGCGGTGCCCGCCAGGACGATGCGCTCCTCGCGCTGCGCCCCGAGGGTGTCGACCACGAGCTCGGCGATGCCCCGGGCCAGCGGCGCCAGCTCGGCGTCCAGCCCACCCACGACGCGCGCGAACGCGTCGGGGAGCTCCGAGAGCCGCTTGCCGGCGGCCGCCGCGTTGAGGCGACCGCGCAGCTCGCCGAGCGTGCCCTCGTCGAGGGCACCCGGGTGCGGGGCCGGGCCGGCGGGCGAGTCCCCCGCGACGACGGCAGGCTCGGAGCCGGGTGCGGCGCCGACGTCGAGGAACCGCTGCTCCACACGCCCGGTGTCGCTGATCACGACGACCAGGAGCCGCGCTCCCCCGACGGGGACGAGCTCCAGGTGCCGCAGCCCCGACAGCCGCAGGGACGGGTACTGGACCACGGCGACCTGCCCGGTGAGCTGGGCGATGAGCCGCCCCGCCCGCCCGAGCACGTCGTCCATGTCGATCGCCTCGGACAGGAACGTCTCGATCGCCCGGCGCTGCGGGCTGGTCAGGGGGCGGACCTCGGCGAGCCGGTCGACGAAGAGGCGGTACCCCTTGTCCGTCGGGATGCGGCCGGCCGAGGTGTGCGGCTGGGCGATGTACCCGGCCTCCTCGAGCGCGGCCATGTCGTTGCGGATCGTGGCGGGCGAGACGCCCAGGCCGTGCCGCTCGGTGAGCATGCGCGACCCCACCGGCTCACGCGTGTGGACGTAGTCCTCCACGATCGCGCGCAGCACGGCCAGCCGACGGTCCTCGCTCACGGTCCTCCCTCGTGCGACGTGCTCGTGCGAGGTGCTCGTGCGCAGCGGTCGCACACCCAGGACTCTCGCCCTTAGCACTCTCGTATCCCGAGTGCCATCCTACGCGGGCTCCCGGGCTGTCCGTCGGACGCCCGGCCGACACGTCGCGGTGCCCCGTCTGAGGTACCCCCCGAGGCGACTGAGGTACCCCCGTCCGCGAAGATGCGGCACCTGACCGATCCGCCGCCGTACCTCAGGAGCCGAGAGTGGAGTTACCGGTCCACCAGGACCGGACGGCGAAGGAGATCCGTGATGAACGAGTTCCTGTACTACGACGAGTTCCGCCTCCGCGAGGCGGAGACCGAGCGGACGCTGCGCCAGGACGTCGAGCGGCACGAGGCCGCCTCCGGCGGCGACCGGCGCGGCCGGCACCTGGCCGCCGTGCGTCGCCGGGCGGACCGTCGCACGTGGGGCCTGCCCGCCACGCTGGCCCGCCCCTGGTCCCTGTGACCGGCGCCGCGCCGCAGGGCGCGGACGCCGGCACGCAGGGTGTCTCGACCACCGGCACGGGCCCGGCAGGAGCACCGCCCGCCTGGCACGATGACGAGGTGCCCGCCACCTCCACCGGGGCGCCCCTCGGGCCGCACCCCACCCACTCGTCACGGCCGCCCATGATCGGCCGCGACACCGAGCTCGCCGCCCTCCACGACGCGTTCGCCACAGCCCGCGACGGCGCCGGCGGCACGGTCGTGGTCGGCGGCGAGGCCGGCATCGGCAAGACCCGGCTGGTCAGCGAGTTCCTCGCCGGGCTCGCGGGCGCCGCGGACGACGGCCCGCTCGTGCTGCACGGGCAGTGCGCCGACTCCGGCTCCGGTCCCCTCCCCTACGCCGCGCTCACGGGGATGCTGGCCGACGTGCTGGACGCCCTCGGCCCGGAGGTGACCCTCGAGGCCGCAGGCCCCGCCGCCGACGCGCTCGGCACCCTGGCGCCCGGCCTGGTGGACGTGCGACGCGACGTCGACCACGGCCGCCTGCCCGAGGTGGTCGCCGACCTCATGACGACCGTCGCCACCGCGCGGCCGGTCGTCGTCGTGCTCGAGGACCTGCACTGGTCCGACGACGTGACCCGCACGGTCCTGGCCCGGCTCGCCCGGTCCGCGCCCCGCTCGACCATGCTGGTGGTCGCCACCTACCGCAGCGACGACGTCGGGCGGCGCCACCCCCTGCGCACCACGCTGGCCGAGCTGGAGCGTTCCCGGCTGGCCACCCGGGTCGACGTGCCCCGCCTGGACGCGACGGACTCCGCCCGCCTCGTCACCACGCTCGTCACGGACGTCACGGCCCGAGGACGCGTCCGGGACCTGCCCGGCACCGTCCTCGGTGAGCTCGTCGAGCGCTCCGAGGGCGTGCCGTTCTACGCGGAGGAGCTCGCCGCGTTCGCCGGCGAGGCGATGCCCGTGTCGCTGCGCGACCTGCTGCTGCTGCGCTACTCGACCCTCAGCGACGACGCGCAGACGTTCTGCCGCACGGTCGCCGCCGCCGGCCAGCACGCCCCCCACGACCTGCTCACCGCCATGCTCGGCACGGACGGGCTCGACCGCGCCGAGGCGGCCGCGCGCGAGGCCGTCGAGGCACAGGTGCTCGTGGCGAACCCCGACGGCTACCGGTTCCGGCACGCGCTCATGCAGGAGGCCGTCGACGCCGAGCTGCTGCCGGGCGAGGCACGCCGGCTGCACGCGGCCTGCGCCCGCGCCATCGAGGAGAGCGGCCGGACGCTGCGCGACGTGGCGTCCGCCGCCGACCACTGGTGGCGCGCCCGGGTGCCCGACCGCGCCCTGGCCTCCGCCGTCGAGGTCGTCACGACCGCCGAGTCGGACGGCGCGACCTCCACCGCCGTCGCCGCGGGCGAGCGGGCCCTCGAGCTGTGGGACCTGGTCCCGGGCGCGGACCGGGTCGCGGGGCTGCACCACGCGGCGCTGCTGCGTCACGTCGCCGTGGCGCTCCAGGACGCCGCCCAGGTGGACCGCGCTGCCGGGATCGCGCGCGAGTCCGTCGCCGAGTGGCCCGCCGACGACCCTGCCGGCCGCGCCCAGGCCCTCTCGACGCTGGCCCACATCCTCGGCAAGGCGGGCGACGCCGCCTCGGACAGCCTCCTCGACGAGGCCCTGGCGCTGTTGCCCGCGGACGACCATGCGGGCCGGGCGCCGCTCCTGCGGCTCAAGGCGCGCAACGCGATGATGGACCACCGCGACGTCGAGGCCGTCGCGGTGGCCGGGGCGGCGCTCGCCGCCGCGCGGGCGGCGGGCGACGACCAGAACGCCTCCCTGGCGCTCAACCTCCGGGCGATGAGCCGGCTCAACGCCGGCGACCTGGACGCCCTGGAGGAGCTGGAGCTGTCGCGCGAGGTCGCGGGCGACGACTGGCGTGCGCAGTGCCACTACTACACGAACGCCTCGGACACGCGGCTGAAGCTCGGCCGGTACGCCGAGGCGGAGTCCCTGGCCGAGACGGGCGCGCGGCTGGCGCGGGCGCTCGGTGCGGGCTGGGCCACCCGGGCGATGCTGGAGGGGAACGTCGCCGAGGCGTGGATCGAGCTCGGCCGGTGGCCCGACGCGGAGGACTGGTACGAGCGGTCGGTGCCCCTCATCGACCTCAGCGACTACGCCGTCTACCTGGGCGAGCGGTGGACGTGGCTGACCATGTGGCGCGGCGACGTCGAGGCGGCGCAGCGCCGTGCCCGCGCCCACCGCTCGACCTGGCAACGGTTCGGCCGGGTCGAGGAGCAGATCCGCGCGCGCGTCGCAGGCACCCTGGCGGAGCTCGCGCTCCTGCGCGACGACCTGGACGACGCGCTCGACCTCGTCACCCTCGCCGTCGACGAGGAGTCGCTGTCCGCCCACTACCGCCTGTCGGTGCTCGCCGTCGCCGCGCGCGTCCTGGACCGGGCGCGCTCCGCCGGCCGGACGGTGGACACGGCCCCGTACCGCGCCGCCCTCGCCTCGTGCGTGCGGTGGCCGACGTACCCCACCTGGGCGGCCGTGTTCGCGGCCGAGCTCGGCGACGGCGCGTGGGACGCCGTCCTCGCCGCCGACGGTCCGGCGTTCCTGCGGCCCTACGCCCTGTACCGGGACGGCCAGTCCCTGCTCTCCGCCGGCGACCGGGCCGCGGCGCGGGACCGCCTCGAGGCCGCGGTCGAGGCGGCCGAGGCCATCGGTTGCGGGCTGGTCGCCGGCCAGGCGCAGTCGCTGCTCGACGGCGCCGGGCTGGCCCGTGGCCGGGCAGCCCGCGCCGCCTCGGCTGTCGGCGGGACGGTAGACGGGGCGCTCACCGACCGTGAGCGCCAGGTGCTCGACCTGGTCGCCGAGGGCCTCACCAACGGGCAGATCGCCGAGCGCCTGTTCATCAGCCGCAAGACGGCCTCGGTCCACGTGTCGGCGATCCTGCGCAAGCTCGGGGTGGCCAGCCGCACCGAGGCTGCGGTCGTGGCGCGGTCCGCCCGGCCCTGACGTCGTCCGGCGCCGCGTGCCGCGCCGGCCGTCGGCCGATGTCGGCCCATGTCGCCCGGCGCACCCGTACACATGCCCTGAGCAGTCGTGTACGGACCAGCCCGGGTCCCCCTCCCTAGGCGTGTCAACGAACCCCTGCTGGAGGAAATCATGGACCCGCACGTGTACGACATGCTCTTCGAGCGCCGTCAGGCGGAGCTCGAGCGCGAGGTCGCGCTGCGCCGGCTGGCGCACGAGCTCCGGGTCTCGCGCCGCGCGCTCCAGGGCGACGCCCTGGCCCCGGCGCCGCGGGCACGACGCCGCCGTGCCGTGGACGTCGTGCTGCGGCTGCCGCGCCACGCGTGACCGGCCGGCGCCGCCGACCACGCACCCCGACTCGCGCTCCCGACATCCCATCGAGCGTGCTGACCTTCGCCCCGGGACAGGGACCTGGAGCGAAAGTCAGCACGCTCGATGCCGTGTCGGGCCGCTGTCGTCGGCGGCCGCGACCGTAGGCTCGCGGTCGTGCACGACCGTTACGGCTCCGACGTCCTGTCCTCCGCCGGCTCCCGCGCCCCCGGTGCGCCGGACGGCTCCGCCCACCACCGGCGCCGGCCTGTCTCCCGCCCGCAGGCGGCGGACCACGGCCTCGTCGTCGAGGAGGTGACGTCCGGCTGGGTCGGCGCGGTGGTCCGCGTCGAGAAGTCGGGCGGCATGCACCTGGTCGTGCTCGAGGACCGGCGCGGTCGCACCCGGTCGTTCCCCCTCGGGCCGGGCTTCTGGGTGGACGGTCAGCCCGTCGAGCTGACCGCCCCCGTGACGGGCCGCGCCCCGGCGCGGCCGACGCGCACGGCGTCGGGGTCGGTCGCCGTCCACGACCAGCGGGCGCGCGTGGCACGCGGCAGCCGCATCTGGGTCGAGGGGAAGCACGACGCCGAGCTGGTCGAGAAGGTGTGGGGCGACGACCTGCGCGTCGAGGGCGTCGTCGTGGAGATGCTCGACGGCGTCGACAACCTCGCCGACGCGCTGGACGAGTTCGCCCCGACGGCGGAGCGTCGCGTCGGGGTGCTGGTCGACCACCTGGTGCCCGGGTCCAAGGAGCGGCGGCTGGCCGACGACGCGCTGCGCCGTGTGCCCCGCGGCACCGTGCTGGTGCTGGGCCACCCGTACGTCGACGTGTGGCAGGCCGTGAAGGCGGAGCGCCTCGGCCTGTCCTCCTGGCCGACGATCGAGCGCGGCACGGAGTGGAAGCGCGGGATCCTGCGCGAGCTCGGCTGGCCGGCGTCGTCGACCGAGGACGTCGGTCGTGCCTGGCAGCGGATCTTGGGGACGGTGCGCGACTACCGCGACCTCGACCCGGCCCTGCTGGGCCGGGTCGAGGAGCTGATCGACTTCGTCACGTCGTGACGGGGCGTCGCGGCGGTCTCAGGAGATGCCGTCCCGCTCCGCGTAGGCGTTGACCTTCTCCGAGACGGTGATGACGGCCACGAAGAACTCCAGGGTGATGCGGGCGATCGCGAGGTACACCAGCGCGACGATCCACCCGAACACCAGGAAGAGGATCCCCGCCCAGACGGACGACTGGAACGAGGCCGCGAGACCGCCCAGCCACGCCAGGGCCACCAGGACCGTCACGATGATGTAGACGACCTTGACCACGCTGGGCGTGATGTACCGGCTGAACGAGTAGTCGAACAGAGCCCCGAGGAAGCCGCCGGGGTGGCCACCGGGGTGACCCAGGGGCGCACGCGAGCCCGCTGACCGGTCCGGCGGGTACTCCATCCCGGGGTACAGGCCCGGGTCGGGCATCCGTCCCTCGTACGGCTGCGGCGGCTCCCCGTAGGGCTGGTCGCCGTAGGGCGGCTGTCCGCCGTGCGGGGGCGGCCCGGCGGGCGGCTGCTGGCCGTACGACGGGTCGGGCCGGCCGGGCGGCGGCTGGTACGGGGGCTGGAGAGGCGGCTCTTGCGGGTCGCCGGGCTGCTGCGGCGTGTTCTCGCTCATCGTTCCTCCTGAGTCGGCCGGGGTGGCGCACCCCGCAGGGTCGAACACCTCGCGTCCCACTCTGGCCGCAGCCGATCAGGACCGCCACCGCACGTGACCTCGCCGGATGCGCGAAGATGAAAGATATGAACCAGCCGCCGTACGGTCCCCCGCCGCAGCAGCCCCCGGCCGGCCCGCCGCCGGGGCAGCCGCCGTACGGTCCTCCGCCGCCCGGGCGGCCGCCCTACGGCTACGGTCCGCTGCCCCTGTCCCCGTCGGACGAGCGCACGTGGGCGCTCGTCGCGCACCTGGGCCCGCCGGTGCTGTCGCTGCTGAGCCTCGGGCTCCTCGGCTTCCTCACGCCGCTGCTGGTGTGGCTGTTCCTGCGCGACCGCAGCGCCTACGTCGCCGACCAGGCCAAGGAGTCGCTGAACTTCCAGATCACGCTCCTGATCGGCTATGCGATCGGGTGGATCACGATCTTCATGCTGATCGGGTTCATCATCCTGCCCGTGGTCTGGGTGCTGTCGATCGTCTTCGGGATCATCGCCGCGGTCGCCGTCAACCGGCACGAGCCGTACCGCTACCCGATCAACATCCGCGTCGTGTCCTGACCGGCGGACGCATCGAGCGTGCTGACTTGATCCTCAAACCGGCGGTTTGAGGATCAAGTCAGCAC
>NZ_JBSHCR010000071.1:0-21092 GCF_053615895.1 Isoptericola sp. NPDC055881 | reverse complement strand
GGAATTCCCGAGGGAATTCCCGCCACTTTCGTACCCACAGCGGGTGCCGGGGTCGGCTCAGCTCGCCGCCGCACGCACCAGCGCGGCAAACCGCTCCTCGAACGCCGGGGTCCAGTCGAGCACGGCGAACGCGGTGGGCCAGAAGTCGCCGTCGTCGAGGTTCGCCGCGGGGTCGAAGCCGATCGTCGCGTAGCGGGTCTTGAACTTCGCCGCGGGCTGCATGAACACGACCATCTTGCCGGCGTCGTTCGCGAAGCCCGGCATGCCGTAGTACGTCTTCGGCACGAGCTGGGGCGCGACGTCGCCGACCACGCGGTACATGCCCTCGGCGATGTCCCGGTCCGTGCCCTCCAGCGGCTCGATCGCCGCCCGGACGGACTTCTCGCCCGCGGCGCGGTTCTTGCCGGCCTTCTCCTGCTCGCGCAGCTCCTTCGCGCGCTGCTTGACGGCGGCGCGCTCGTCGGCGCTCAGTCCCTCGGACGTGGTCATGGTGTACCTCCCGGCTCGTGGTGGGCGCCGTGCGCGCCGACGTCTCCCAGGCTAGGGAGGCGGGGCGCGGCGGCGCTTCTTCGTTCCTGACCACTCCTCGACCTCCTGCGGCACGACGACGCCCCGCCGCCTTCGGTGAGGCGGCGGGGCGTCGTGCGGCGGGCCGGCGTCGGCGACCGGCCCGCACCGGGGTGTCAGGGCCCGGTGTGCTCCGGCTCGTTGTCGGGCGAGCCCTCCAGGTACGGCTGCACGTGCCGCGCGTACCGCTCGCCGACGGTGCGCGCCGTGGCGTGCGGGTGGTCGGCCCAGATCTGCTCGTTGAAGATCTCGGTCTCGACGTCGCCGGTGTAGCCCGCCTCGGCCACCCAGCGCGAGATCGTCGGGAAGTCGACGTACCCGTCGCCCACGTGGCCGCGCGAGTTGAGCGGGTCGGCGGCGAGCGGCAGGTTCCAGTCGCACACCTGGTAGCCCGCGATGCGGCCCTCGGCCCCGGCCCGCGCGATCGACGAGCGCAGCTGCGGGTCCCACCACACGTGGTAGGTGTCGACGACCACGCCCACGGTCTGGGGCGCGAACGGCGCGGCGAGGTCGAGCGCCTGCCCCAGCGTGGAGATCACCGCGCGGTCGGCGGCGAACATCGGGTGCAGCGCCTCGAGCACGATGCGCACGTCGTGCTCGGCCGCGAACGGCGCCAGCTCGGCGATGCGGTCGGCGACGCGGGCGCGGGCGGCGACGACGTCGCGGTCGCCCGGCCCGGCGTCGCGCCGGGGGCCCTGGCCGGGCGTGCTGAGGGCAGGCAGGCCGCCCACGACGAACACCAGCTCGCGCGTCCCGACCCCCGCCGCCTCCTCGATGGCGCGCCTGTTGTCGTCCAGCGCGGCGGCGATGCCCGCGTCGTCGGCAGCGGTGAGGAAGCCGCCGCGGCACAGGGACGAGACCCGCAGGCCGGCGTCCGTGACGATCCGCGCGGCCTTGTCCGCGCCGTGCTCCTGCACCTGGTGGCGCCACAGGCCCACGGCACCGAGGCCTGCAGCCGCCGCGGCGTCGACCGCCTCGGCGAGGGTGGCGTGCTTGACCGTCGCGGTGTTGAGGGAGCAGCGGCTCAGGTCGGCGGCGCTCATGCCGTCACCCCGTGCGTGGTCAGGAGGGCGTCGAGGCGGCGGGCGGCCAGCGCCGGGTCGAGCAGCAGGCCGCACCCGTCGGCGAGGCGGGCCAGCTCGACCAGGTGCGCGAGCGACCGGCCGGACTGCAGGCCGCCGACCAGCTGGAAGCCGGGCTGGAACCCGTTCAGCCAGGACAGGAACGCCACGCCCGTCTTGTAGTAGTAGGTCGGCGCGGCGAAGATGTGCCGCCCCAGCTTCTCCGTCGACGCGAGGATCGCGTGCCCGCGGGCCGCGCCGTCGGGGTCGCCCGCCGCGCCGGCGTCGAACGCCTGCAGCGCCGTGGACGCCGCCGGGTAGATCGCCGCGAAGATGCCGAGCAGGGCGTCGGAGTGGCCGTGCTCGTCGCCCGCGATCAGCTCGGGGTAGTTGAAGTCGTCGCCGGTGTAGAGCCGGACGGGCGAGCCGTCGAGCGCGGCGAGCGCACGACGCAGCCCGATCTCGTGGCCGGCGTCGAGCAGCGAGACCTTGACGCCGTCGACCTTGTCCTGGTGCGCCGTGATGACGTCGAGGAAGGTGGCCGTGGCCGAGGCGACGTCGTCGGACCCCCAGTAGCCCGCGAGGGCCGGGTCGAACATCGTGCCCAGCCAGTGCAGGACGACGGGCCGGTCCGCCTCGGCGAGGACGGCGTCGTAGACGCGGGCGTAGTCCTCGGGGGAGCGGGCCGCCCGCGCCAGGGCGCGGGAGGCCATGACGATCACCTGCGCGCCGGCGTCCTGCACGACGTGCACCTGCTCGCGGTACGCGTCGACGACGGCGGCGAGCGCGGCAGGGTCGCCGGGCTCCCACGTCGCGACCTGGGCGGGGTCGAGCTGGTCGGTGCCCGCGCCGCAGGCGATGCGCGCCCCGACGGAGGCCGCCTCCGCGGAGGACCGGCGCACGAGCTCCTGCGTGGCCGCCCAGTCGAGGCCCATGCCGCGCTGCGCGGTGTCCATGGCGTCGGCGACGCCCAGGCCGTGCTCCCAGATGCGGTGGCGGTACGCGAGCGTCGCGTCCCAGTCGACGACGGCGGGCGCGCCGGGCACGTTCTCCGCGCCGACCTGGGGCACGACGTGCGCGGCGGCGAACGCGACGCGCGAGGTGATCGGCCCGGTGGGCGTGGTCCACGGACCGGGCGCGTGCAGCTCGCGCACCTCGGTGCCGGTGGCGCGCCCGGAGGCGTCGAACCGGGGCAGGCGCACGGTGACGCCGCTGGTCGCCAGCTCGGGCGCCGGCGCGGGTCGGAGGGCGGGCGTCGTCGTCACAGCGTGATCTCCGGGACGTCGAGGCGGCGACCCTCGGCCGAGGAGCGCAGCCCCAGCTCGGCGAGCTGCACGCCGCGCGCGGCCGACAGCAGGTCGAAGCGGTGCGGGCGCCCGGCGACGACGTCGCGCAGGAACTCCTCCCACTGCAGCTTGAAGCCGTTGTCGAGGTCGGCGTTGGCGGGCACCTCGAGCCACTGGTCGCGGAACGGCTCCGTGACGGGCAGGTCCGGGTTCCACACCGGCTTCGGGGTGTGCGCCCGCTGCTGCGCGACGCACTTGCGCAGGCCCGCGACGGCGGAGCCGTGCGTCCCGTCCACCTGGAACTCCACGAGCTCGTCGCGGTACACGCGCACGGCCCACGAGGAGTTGATCTGCGCGACGACGGGGTCGCCGCCCGGCGTCTCGATCTCGAAGATGCCGTAGGCGGCGTCGTCGGCGGTGGCGGCGTACTCGCGGCCCTGCTCGTCCCAGCGGGTGGGGATGTGCGTGGTGGTCTGGGCGTTGACGGTCCGGACCGCGCCGAGGATGCCCTCGAGGACGTAGTTCCAGTGGCAGAACATGTCCGTGGTCATGCCGCCGCCGTCCTCCTTGCGGTAGTTCCACGACGGGCGCTGGGCGGCCTGGTGCTCGCCCTCGAACACCCAGTAGCCGAACTCGCCGCGCAGCGACAGGATGCGGCCGAAGAAGCCCTCGTCGACGAGCCGGCGCAGCTTGACCAGGCCCGGCAGGTACAGCTTGTCGTGCACGACGCCCGCGGTGACGCCGGTCTCCTCGCGCAGGCGGGCGAGCTCGACGGCCTCCGCGAGCGTCTCGGCGGTCGGCTTCTCGGTGTAGACGTGCTTGCCGGCCTGCATCGCCTTGGTGAGGGTCTTGGCGCGCAGCGAGGTCATGGACGCGTCGAAGACGATGTCCGTGGCGGGCTCCGCGATGATCCCGTCGAGGTCGGTGGTGTACTGCTCGACGCCGTGCAGCGCGGCCAGCTCGGCGAGCCTGGACTCGTTGCGTCCCACGAGGACGGGCTCCACCTGGACGCGCGAGCCGTCGGGCAGCTCGACGCCGCCCTGCTCGCGGATCGGCAGGATGGAGCGCACGAGGTGCTGGCGGTAGCCCATGCGGCCCGTGACGCCGTTCATCGCGATGCGCAGGGTGCGCGTGGGTGTGCTCACTCAGGACTCCTTCGTCGTCGGCGCGGGCGGCGCCGGGGCGGTTGCACGGACCCGATGCCGAGCGGCAGGGGAATGCGCTTTCCCGATCACGGTAAGGTGTGTGCGGCGAGCGCGTCAAGGCGTCTCGCCCCGACAGAGCAGGAGGACCACGTGGCACGAGCGAGGCTGCAGGACGTCGCGGACCGCGCGGGGGTCTCCCTCGCGACGGCGTCGCGGGTGCTCAACGGGTCGGCGCGACAGCCCGGCGCGGAGCTGGTCGCCCGGGTCCGGGCGGCGGCGGCCGAGCTGGGCTATGTGGTGAACGCCCAGGCCCAGGCGCTGGCGCGCGCCCGGTCAGGGCTCCTCGGCCTCGTGGTGCAGGACATCTCGGACCCCTACTTCTCCTCCATCGCCGCGGGCGCGCAGGCGGCGGCGCGCGAGAGCGGACGCCTCGTCCTGCTCGCCTCGACCGGGCGGGACCCCGAGGCCGAGCGGGAGGCGGTCGCCGCGTTCGCGGCGCACCGCGTGGACGCCGTGGTCGTCGCCGGCACGCGGTGGACGCCCGACGAGGACGCGGCCCTCGCCGCCGAGCTCGACGCGTTCGTCACCGCCGGCGGGCGGTCCGTCATCGTCGGCCAGCCCGTGGGCGACGGGTCCGTGGTGCGGCCGCCGAACGCGGCCGGCGCGCGCGCCCTCGCGGAGGCGTTGCTCGCCCAGGGGCAGCGGCGCTTCGTGGTGCTCGGCGGCCCGGCGCGGGTCGTGACGTCGCGCGAGCGCACGGACGCGTTCACCGCGGCGGCGCGCGCCGGGGGTGGCACCGTCGGGGAGGTCCTCACCGCGGAGTTCTCCCGCGACGGCGGCTACGCGGCCGGCGACGACGTCGCCGAGCTCGTCCGCGACGACGCGTCCGGCGGCGAGCCGCTGTGCGTCTTCGCCGTCACCGACGTGATGGCGATCGGCCTGATCGCCCGCCTGCGCGAGCTCGGCGTCGAGGTGCCGCGCGACGTGCGCGTCGCCGGGTTCGACGACGTCCCCACGCTGCGCGACCACGCGCCCGCCCTGTCGACCGTCCGCATCCCGCTCGAGGAGATGGGCAGCCTCGCCGTGCGCGCCGCCGTCGGCGAGGCCGCGCCCGGAGCCGTCACCGAGGTCGACTTCGAGGTGCGGCTGCGCGACTCGACGCGCTGACACCGGGCCGGGTCGGGGCGGCGTCAGCCGCGGGCGAGCGTCAGCCCCAGCCCGCGGTGGGCGCGCTCGACCGTGGCCGCGTACGACGACAGCATCCGCACGTGGCTGAATCGGGGCCGCGCCCCGACGAGCGCCGCCGCGAGGCTGTCGCGACGGGCGGCGGCCTCGACCCAGGCCGCCGCGATCTCTGCCGGGTCGAAGCCGGTCACCAGACCGATGCCGTCCACGATCCGCGCGCTGTCGCCGACCGGCGTCGACACGGGCACCGCGCCACACATCGCACCCTCGATGAGGCACAGCGGGGCGGCCTCGCCGAACGCCGACGTGAGCGCCACGACGTCCGACGCAGCCAGCACCTGCTCCATGTCGTGCCGCACGCCCAGCAGGTGCACGCGGCCGAGCAGGTCGGGCCGGTCGGCGAACGCGAGCGCCAGGTCGGCCGTCAGCTCCGGGTTGGTCGGGCTCATGCCCGCCCCGCACATCACGACGTGCGCGTCGTCGTCGCGCCCGAGCAGCTCGCGCGCCGCCGCCACGAACAGGCGCGGGTTCTTCATCGCGTCGTAGCGCGCCGCGTACGTCACGACCACGCCGTCGACCGGGAGGCGGTGCGCCCCGCGCAAAGCGAGGCGGCGTGCCGCGGGCACGGGGCGGAAGCGCGTCAGGTCGACGCCGTTCGGGATCACCCGCAGCAGGTGCGCCGGCACCCCGGCCGCCTCGTACGCGGCGCGCGTCGACTCCGCGCAGCACACGACGGCCGCGAGCCGTCCGTCGTCCGCGGCGGCCAGCAGGTGCCCGAGCCCGGACCCCTGGTTCTGCGGGTCGGACCGGTGCAGGCACGCGACGACGGGTCGGTCGGGGAGCACGTCGGGACGGGAGAACAGGCGCAGCGGCTGCTCCTTGAGGGAGAGCACGACGTCCGTGCCCCGCAGCTCGCGGGCCAGGATCTCGGCCTCCGCGTCCGTGAGGACCTCCGGGTCGTGCGGCACCTCGGTGGACCGGCCGAGCGACGTCACGCGCACGCCCGCCGCCGTCAGCCGCCGGTACCGGGGGTCGTCCACCATGCGCTGGCGGGCGGACTCGCGCCGCACCTCGGCGTGGATGCTGAGCACGGCGTGCCGCTGGCGGCCCTGACCGTGCAGGCCGGCCACCACCGACGAGTGCAGCACCCGCGCGCCACCGCTGAAGAATCCCTCGTAGAGGGACAGGACTCGAAGAGCTCCGCGCTCGGCCATCTGGACCACCTCCTGCCCTCAGCGTGAGCGGCGATGGTGTGGAGCCGATGACCGGCGTGTGACATTCTCATGACGTCACGGCGCCGTCGCGATGGACATGCCTTGGTCTCTAGTGCCGCGCTTCCCACGGGTCGAGGAGTCGGACGCCCAGGGGTGCGAAATGCTTGACGTTCCGGGTCACCACGACCATGCCGTGTGCCTCGGCGGTCGCGGCGATGAGCGCATCGTCGGCGGGAGCGCCCTCCGGGACGGGGTAGCGCCCGAAGATCCGTGCGGCACGGACGTCGTAGGGCAGGACCCGGTGGGTGGTCGCGAAGGTGGGCAGCACCTGGGCCTCGAACCATTCCCGCAGGATCGCGCCCTGCTTCTGGTCTTCCCGCTCCTTGACCCGGATCCCCTGTTCGATCTCCCCGAGGGTGAAAGCCGTCGTGAACTGGTCGACTAGCGGGACGCTCCTGACCCATGCCTCCACCGCCGGAGCCCTGCCAGGCACCCGCAAGGCGGAGATGACGTTCGTGTCCAGCACGTACATCAGAAGTCGACCTCGCGAACGCCGACTCGGGTGGCAGGCGGGTCCCAGTCGAAGTCGGCCTCCGGACGTCGGTCGGCGAGAAGCTCGACGAGGCTCGCGGGCTGCTCGGAGAGGGCGGCGCTGAGGATCGCGCGTGCCTCCGCCTCGACCGATCGATGGTTGCGCTCGGCGCGCGCCCGCAGGCTGGCCTTGGTGCCGTCGGGAAGGCTTCGGATCAACACCTGTTCCATCGAGCGTCCTCCTCTAGTGATATCGCCTCTATGATAGCAGCGATTCTGTGGCCATCCTCACGGGCATGCCGGGGTGGGACCTCCTGGCCCCTGGGCGGGACCGTTCGCACCGCTGGCCACGTGGTTCCGTTTGCTCTTCCTGATCGTGGTCATCGGGTCCGTTGTCGCCCTGGCAGTGCGTGGTAGGCGTCGATGGCGAGGCCGCCGTGCGTGGGCTGCCGATGTATTGACCGTCGCATGTCTGCTTCCGGCGGTGATGCTCGGGGCCATCGCGGAGCAACAGATGCCTGTCGTCGAGCGCGATCTTGCGACTCAACCCGTGTGCACACAGCTCAACGGAAGCGAACATGCCACCTTGTATGTCGATCCGGCGCACAGCGCCTCCTTCAGGGCTGATGGCTTCGGGTCGCTGGCCGCTACCGGTTGCTCAGCGATGTCGTTCCCGGTCTCTGGTCGACTGGGAGGTTGATGAGCGCCTGGCCACGTTCCAGGTCTACCGAGACCCCCGGGTCTGTCCCGGGTGCCTGCGTGATCTCCAGGCGCTTGTACTCGAGGTCCTCGCGAGTATGGGTGCGTGAGGGTTGGAAGACCTCGATGAGTTCACCGAGTGCAACGACGCCGCCGCTGGGCCCCTGTGGGGGCCACGGGGTGCGGGGACGTAGCGAGGCGATGAGGCCGCCGACGCCGGCGAGAGCGATCCCGCCCACGATGAACAGCGCGAGTATGAGGAGGTCGCCGAACGCAGGGGTTGCGTCGAGGTCGGCGTGCGAAATCTGCAAGGCCCCAAAGTCCTGCTCCACCATTTTCGCCCGTCTCTCACCAACCTGAAGCGTGGAGCGCGCCGGGGGCCTGTCGGAGGCCGGTGGCACGGTGGGCTCATGGCCACCGAGCCGGCGTCGCCCACGTCCGTCGCGCTGCTGCGCGGCCTCAACGTGGGCGGCCACCACCAGGTCGCGATGCCGGACCTCGTCGCCTGCCTCGAGGGCGCCGGCCTCGGCGTCGTGCGCACCGTGCAGGGCAGCGGCAACGTCCTGCTCGCCGCGCACCCGGCGAGCGGGCCGGAGCTGGAGGCGACGATCGAGGCGGCGCTCGCGGACCGGTTCGGCTTCGCCGTCCCCACGCTGGTCCGCTCGCGCGACGAGCTCTCGGCCACCGTCGAGGCCGCGCCGCCCGACCATGGCTCCGACACCCTGCGCAGCGACGTCTACTTCCTCAAGGCGCCGCTCACCGCGCGGGAGGTCCTGGACGTGATGCCCGAGCTGCGCGACGGCGTCGACGCCGTCGCGCCCGGGCCGGGCGCCGTCTACTTCTCCCGTGTCGCCGCGCAGGCGCGACGGACGCGGATCCAGCGACTCATGGCCCTCCCCGTCTTCCAGCAGATGACCGTGCGGACCTGGCGCACCACCACCCGGCTCCTGGAGCTGCTCGACGAACCCCTACCGTTACCGCGCCGCGACCCCTAGGGTCACGGCAGCGGCGCGGTCGGCGTGCCGACGGGCCGGCAGGAAGAGGACGACGTGGCGCAGGAGACCAGCGGCGGGAACGCCGTGCTCGACCCGGGTGCGCGTGAGGCGGTCAGCGGTCTGACGCCGTCGTCCGCCGCGGCGCTGGCGATCTGCGGGATCGCGGTGCTGTACTTCCCGCCGCTCGCGCTGCTGGGCGCCGTCGGGACCGGCATCGTCGGCCGGCGTCGGCCGTGGGTCGTCGCGGCCGCCGTCGTCGTCGTCGCGTGGGCACTGCTGCGCTGGGCCGCCCTGGTCTTCCTCCGCTGACGCCCCGGGCCGTCAGTCGATGCAGAACTCGTTGCCCTCGACGTCCTGCATCGTGATGCAGGACTCCTCCTCGCCGTCGGCGTACTGCGTGTACAGGTAGACCGCGCCGAGCGGCTCCAGGCGCGCCTGCTCGGCGCGCAGGGCGGCGAGGCGCTCGTCGCCGACCAGGCCCGTGCCCACCCGCACGTCCAGGTGCACGCGGTTCTTCACGACCTTGCCCTCGGGCACGCGCTGGAAGTACAGCCGCGGGCCCACGCCCGTGGGGTCGACGGCGGCGCATGTCACGCCGGCGGGCAGCTCGTACCCCAGCACCTCGCACCAGAAGCGGGCGACGCGCTCCGGGTCCGCGCAGTCGAAGGTGACCTGGAACTGCTTGACGGGCGACATCGCCCCACCGTAGCGCCGCGGACGTCGTCGGGCCGAGGCTGCTCCGAGCTATGCCGCGAGAAGGGTGCGGATGTCCCGCTCCGCCTGCGCGGGCGACACCGCGCGGCAGCCGAGCCCCACCCAGCGGCGCACGAGCGCGGGCTCGGCGCGCAGCAGTCCCCAGCCACGGCGCACCAGGGTCGGCACCGGCTTGCGGGCCTCCGCGACGTCGCGCAGGAAGCGGAACCAGAACGTCATCAGGCGCGGCCGGGCGAGGCAGATCGCGTCGGCGAGGATGCCCTCGCGGCGGCAGGCCGCGACCAGCTCGGCGGCGAAGATGCCCTCCGCCACGACGACCGGCGCCTCCGCCGTCTCCAGGACGGTCGTGCCCGTGCGGCGGGACGTCGGGATGTCGTAGACGGGCACCTCGGCGCGGCCCGTCGCGACGACGTCGCGCAGCGCGTCGAGGGCCGCCTCGCGGTCCCAGCTGGCCGGGTCGTCCCAGTCGACGATGCCGAACCGCATCGGCATGCCGGGGTGGTCGAGGTCGCGGTAGAAGTCGTCGAGGTTGACCACCGGCAGGCCGAGCCGGCGGGTGAGCGCCGTCTTGCCCGAGCCCGACGGCCCCGTGAGCAGCACGATCCGGCGGACAGGCCGACGTGCGCCCTCCGGCACGTCGAAGAGGGCGTCGGACGGAGGCTCGGGCGTCGGCCCGTCGGCCCGCGGCGCGCTGTCGGTCACGGGAAACCATTGTGCGGCCTCGGCGGCGGCCGCACGATCCCGGCGCGTGCGGACGTGGGGGAGGGGTGACGCCCGAAACGTCCTCGCGAGGCCGGCTCGGCCTCTTGCGAAAACGTTATCGACATCGTTATCTTGCAGCGTCGGACCTGTCCGACGTCTGACCCGAGCCATAGAAGTCTCGATCGGAGAGGAACAACGATGTCCCATTCCCCCCACCGCAGGTGCGCCGCCGCCGTCGTGGCGTCGGCCGTCACCGTCCTGGCCCTGGCCGCCCCGGCGGCGCAGGCCGCGCGGCCCGAACCCACGCTGCGCTCCGCGGCGCCGCACGACCTCGAGATCGGCAGCGCCGTGTGGGGCCAGCGGGAGCTGCTCGACTACGACCGCAAGCACCCGAGCACCTTCCAGCAGATCCTCGGCGACGAGTTCGGCTCGGTCACCCCCGAGAACGACATGAAGTGGGCCGAGATCCATCCCGAGCCGGGCGTCTACGACTTCTCCGGCGCGGACGCCGTCGTCGCCTTCGCACGGGCCCACGGCCAGGAGGTCCGCGGGCACACGCTGTTGTGGCACAGCCAGAACCCGGAGTGGGTCACCGAGGCGAGCAAGAGCTGGACCTGCGACGAGGCGCGCGACGTCCTCGAGGACCACGTGCGCACCGTCGTCGGCCGCTACGCGGGCGAGATCTACGAGTGGGACGTGATCAACGAGGTCATGCAGGACGACTGGGACGCCGGCGGCGTGCGGCTGCGCACCGAGGCGAACCCGTTCCTCAAGGCCTGTGCGCAGGACCCGGTCGGCCTGATCGGTGACGTCTTCCGGTGGGCGCACGAGGCCGACCCCGAGGCGCTGCTCTTCATGAACGACTACAACGCCGAGGGGATCAACGCCAAGACCGACGCGTACTACGAGCTGGCGAAGGAGCTGCTCGCCGACGGGGCTCCGCTGCAGGGCTTCGGTGCGCAGAGCCACCTGAGCCTCCAGTACGGCTTCGACGACTCGATGCGGGCCAACTTCGAACGGTTCGCCGACCTGGGGCTGAAGGTGGCCGTCACCGAGGCCGACGTCCGCATGCCCCTCGGCGACGACGGCGAGCCGACCGCCGAGCAGGTCGCGCTCCAGACGGACCGGTACGACCGGCTGCTCCAGGCATGCCTCGACGTCGCCGCCTGCACCAGCTTCACGGTCTGGGGCTTCGACGACGGGCGGTCGTGGGTGCCCGGCGTCTTCCCGGAGGGCTACGCCACGATCATGACCGAGGACTTCGCGAAGAAGCCGGCGTACCAGGCGCTGCTCTCGGGCCTCACCGACGCCACGCCGGGGACCTCGCCGCGCACCCCGCCGGGCCGGAACGGCTGAGCGGATCAGTCCAGCAGGAGGACGTGCAGGGTCCGCGGGCCGTGCACGCCCTCCACGCGGTCCAGCTCGATGTCCGACGTCGCGGACGGGCCGGAGATCCACGTCAGGGGGCGGTCCGGGTGCTCGCCGAGCAGCCGGACCGCCTCCGGCACCGTCTGCACGGCCTGGTCGGCCCGCACGACGCACAGGTGCACGTCGGGGACCAGCGAGATCGCGCGCCGGCCCTGGTCGGGCTCGCCGTCGAGCACGATCGTGCCCGTCTCGGAGACGGCGACCCGGGCGGCGGTGACGACGGCGGCCACGGCGTCGAGGTCCGTCGGGGCGAGCGGCTGCTCGCGCGAGTCGCGCACGACCTGGACGTCCGCGGGCAGCGCCGCCAGCCATGCGTCGTCGAGCCCGCTCGGCGCCACGACCCGCAGCGAGCTGTCAGAACCACGTGGCGCTCCACCCTCACCTGGTCCTGACAGCTCAGGGCCCGGAGAGTTGTCAGAACCAGGAGCGGCCATACCGTCACGTGGTTCTGACAGCTCGGCGACGAGGGTGGCGATCGTGGTGGGCAGGTCGGCGGCGGAGACGCGGTGCACGTGCGCCTTGTAGTCCACCAGCCGGTCGACGAGCTGCTCCAGCACCTCGGGCGAGCCGGCGTCGTGCTCCCCGGCGGCGCGGTAGGCGCGCGGCACCGGCTCGGGGCGAGGCGGGGTTCCGACCTTGCCCGACGGCGTCGTGCCCGACCCGCTCTGCCCCAGCGCCGCCCGCACTCGCGCCAGGACCTCGGTGCGTGCCTCGCTCATCGCGAGCCCTCCTCGTTCTCGTGCTCGGCCTGCCACCACTGCCGGAACGTCTGCCGCGGCGGGGCGGGCAGGTCGCGCGACCGGGTCCACCCGTACGCCGGCGGCGGCGCCACGGAGAGGGCGTGGTCGCGGCCACCCAGCCCGGAGCCCAGCGTCGCGGCACGTCCCGCGAGCGCGAACCGGTCGCCGTCGGCCATCACCCACGACGCGGCCTTCATGGCCGTGCGCCACGGGTCGACGCCGCGCGACGACCGGTCGGCGTCCACCTCCCGGGCGCGCAGGTCCACCAGGATCGACGGGATGTCGATCTTCACCGGGCACACCTCGTAGCAGGCTCCGCACAGGGACGACGCGTACGGCAGCGAGGCGTTCGGGTCGTGGTGCCCGGACACGCCGCCGGACGAGGCGGTGAGCTGCGGGGTGAGGATGGCGCCGATCGGGCCCGGGTAGACGGAGCCGTAGGCGTGGCCGCCCACCCGCTCGTAGACGGGGCACACGTTCAGGCAGGCGGAGCAGCGGATGCAGTGCAGCGCGGACCGCCCCACCTCGTCGGCGAGGACGTCGGTGCGGCCGTTGTCGAGCAGCACCAGGTGGAACTCCTGGGGGCCGTCGCCCGGCGTCACGCCCGTCCACAGGGACGTGTACGGGTTCATCCGCTCGCCGGTCGAGGAGCGGGGGAGCAGCTGGAGGAACACCTCGAGGTCGTCGAAGGTGGGCACCAGCTTCTCGATGCCCATGACCGTCACCAGCGTGTCGGGCAGCGTGAGGCACATGCGCCCGTTGCCCTCGGACTCCACGACGGCGAGCGTGCCGGTGTCCGCGACGGCGAAGTTCGCCCCGCTCACCGCGACCTTCGCCGACAGGAACTTGCGGCGCAGGTGTGCGCGGGCGGCCATCGCGAGCTCGCGCGGTACGTCCGACAGGTCGGGCGGGGCGTCGCCCATGCGGGCGAGGAAGATGTCGCGGATCTCGGACCGGTTGCGGTGTATCGCGGGCACCAGGATGTGC
Source organism: Isoptericola sp. NPDC055881 (assembly GCF_053615895.1). Lineage (NCBI taxonomy): Bacteria > Bacillati > Actinomycetota > Actinomycetes > Micrococcales > Promicromonosporaceae > Isoptericola > Isoptericola sp. NPDC055881. Next base: position 7,838 of record NZ_JBSHCR010000071.1, on the reverse strand, counting down.
GAGGGCATGTCGTCGGCGAGCTGCACGATGAGCTCGGCCAGGTCCGTCTCGATCGCGGCGATGCCCTCCTCGGCGAGCGCCTCGTTGAGCCCGATCTCCTGGGTGGCCATCGACTTGACCTTGACCACCTCGTCGGCACCCTTGGACCGTGCGATGTCGGCGACGATCCGGTTCGCCTCGGCCGCGTCGCGCGCCCAGTGCACGACGCCGCCGCGAGCGGTCACGTTCTCCTCGAGCGTGGCCAGCAGGTCGGGCAGCTGCGCCATGACCTGCTGCTTGAGCGCGGAGCCGGCGTCGCGCAGCGCCTCCCAGTCCGGCACCTCGTCGACGACGGCGGCACGCTTGGCGCGGATCACCTGGGTCGCGTGGCCCAGGTTGCGGCGCAGCTGGTCGTTCGCCAGCGTCTGCTTCGCCGCGGCGGGGAAGTCCTGACCCCAGCGCAGCGGCTCCTGCGGGTGCGGGACGGGGCCGAACGGCTCGTCCGTGGTGGTGGCGGGTCGCGGTCGGGGAAGGCCGAGGAACGTCTGGCTCATCGCGCCACCCCCGAGCCCGTGCGCGCGGCGGCGTCCCGGCCGGGCCGGGTGAACGTCGTCTCCGGCAACGGCGTCGGCTCCTCGCGGGTGGAGGCGAGCACCTCCGCCAGGTGCAGCGCACGGATCCCCGTGCCCTGGCGGGAGAGGCCGCCGCCGATGTGCATCAGGCACGACATGTCGCCGGCGGTGAGCACCTCGGCGCCGGTGCCGCGCACGTGCGCCGTCTTGTCCTCGAGCATCGCGGCCGACGTGTCCGCGTTCTTCAGCGCGAACGTGCCGCCGAACCCGCAGCACGTGTCGGCCGCGGGCAGCTCCACCAGGTCGATCGCGTCGACGGCGCGCAGCAGCCGCAGCGGCTTGTCGCCCACGTGCAGCATCCGCAGCGAGTGGCAGGTGGGGTGGTAGGTCACGCGGTGCGGGAACCACGCGCCGACGTCGGTGAGGCCGAGCACGTCGACCAGCAGCTCGGACAGCTCGTACGTCTTCGCGGACACCGCCTCCGCGGTGGCGGCCAGGTCGTCGAGACCGGCACGCCGGCACACCATCGCCTGCTGGTGCCGCACCGACCCGGTGCACGAGCCGGACGGCATGACGACGGCGTCCCACTCGCCGTCCGCCACCGGCGCGAAGGTCTCCACGTGGTTGCGGATCACCGGCACCGCCTCGCGGAAGTAGCCGGTGTTGACGTGCATCTGTCCGCAGCACGCCTGGTCGGTGGGGAACACGACCTCGTGGCCGAGCCGCTCCAGCAGGCGCACCGTCGCGCGCGGGGCTCCGGGGAACAGGGTGTCGGCGAGACAGGTGGCGGCGAGGGCGATGCGCATACGACTCCTCGGTACTCCTTCGGCGCCGCAGCGATGCGGCGGTCGGCTCGGTCCAGCAGGTTCAGGATGGCGCGGGCAGGGCGGCGGCGCACGGAGGTCGGCACCGCGCGGCCACTGTAGCCGATGTGGTCAGACCATTGTCGCCATGGTCGTTACGCTGGGCCCGTGCGCACCCATGAACGAGTCCTCGCCCACCTCGAGGAAGGCATCGCCGCCGGCCGGTGGGGCCTCGGCGAGCGGCTGCCCGGCGAGCGAGCGCTCGCGGAGGACCTCGGCGTCTCCCGGCCGTCGGTGCGCGAGGCGATCCGCGTGCTCGACGCCCTCGGCATCGTGCGCCCCGGCGTCGGCTCCGGCCCGAACGCGGGCGCCGTCGTCATCGACCGCCCCGCCGCGGGCCTGGGTGCGGCGGTCCGGCTGCACGTCGCGACCGGGACGCTGCCCGTGCGGGACGTCGTCGCCACGCGGGTGCTGCTCGAGTCGTGGGCCGTGGCGCAGGCCGCGGAGCGGGTCGTCGACCATGCGCCGGGCACGGCCGCGCACCTGGAGGAGGCGCGTCGGCTGCTCGCACGGATGGAGGACGACGACGTCCCTGCGGCCGAGTTCCTCGAGCTCGACCAGGCGTTCCACCTGGAGTTCGTCCGCATGGCCGGCAACGTCCTCGTCGAGGCGGTCATGACCGGACTGCGCGGCGCGATCGGCGGCTACGTCGCCGTCGGCATCGAGCGGCTGCCGTCGTGGCCGCGCACCGCGGCCCGGCTGCGCACCGAGCACCGGACCGTGCTGGACGCCGTCGCCGCCGGTGACGGCGCGGCGGCCGCCTCCGCCGTCCGCGCCCACATCGAGGGCTTCTCCCGCGAGGCAGGCGTCTGACGCCTCGCCGAGGTAGTCCCGGTCCTGCCGAGGTAGTTACGCAGCTGCCGAGGTAGTCGAGGTCCTGCCGAGGTAGTCGAGGTCCTGCCGAGGTAGTCCCGGTCCCGCCGAGGTAGTTGCGGTCTTGCCGAGGTAGTTGCAGGAATGCCGAGGTAGTCCCGGTGCTGCCGAGGTAGTTGCGCCGTTGCCGAGGTAGTCAAGATCGCGCTGAGGTAGTCGCGATCAGGCTCAGTCATCGCGGCTCGAGAACTACCTCAGCAAGACCCTGACTACCTCGCCGTGCCTGGTGCTACCTCGCCGTGCCTGGTGCTACCTCGCCGTGCCTGGTGCTACCTCGCCGTGCCTGGTGCTAACTCGGCATTCCTGGTACTACCTCGCCGTGCCTGGAACTACCTCGGCGGAGGGGGCAGGGGTTGTGGCGTCTCCCGGTGGCGGGCATCATGGTGCCGCACTTCTCCTTGAATCCATTCAACCTCGACGCCGACGGCGGCGGTCGAGGGCGGCTCGACGACGAGACCCCGAGGTGAGCATTCGTGCCAGAACGATCACGACCACTGCGTCCATCGATGGAAAGCGCTAACCCGACCCCCCGGCGACGAGGGGCCCTCCCTGCCCGGCGCACGCTCGCCGCGGGGGTCGCGACCGCGGGGCTGATCCTCGCCGGTCTGCCCGCGGTCACGACGGCAGCCGCCGCCGACACCGCGGCCCCGACGTCCGTCCGCGTCGCCCGCGCCGTCGACGGCGCGCTGTCGATGCGCTGGAACGAGGTGGCCGGCGCCACGGGCTACGTGCTGACGCGCAGCGACTCCGTCGACGGCGAGTACACCGAGGTCGCGCGCACCGACGCGCGCACCGTGTACGCCACCGACGACGTGGACACGACGACGGTGCACTACTACCGGGCGCAGGCGATCGGCGCCGACGGCACCCTCTCGGCGCCGTCCGCCGCCACGGTGGGCTCGCTCGTCGGGGACGGCGTCGCGGACCCGACCGTCCCCGAGGGCGGCCTCGTCCTGGACTTCGGGCCCGGCGCGGTCGCCGGCGGCGCGACGGCCGTCGACGCCACCACCGCCTACACGGCGAAGCACCGGCTCGGCTTCGTCGACCCGTCCGCCGTCACCGGCACCGACCGGGGCGGCTCCGACGCGCTGCGCTCCGACTTCGTCACCGTGGGCGACACGGAGCTCGTCGTCGACGTGCCGAACGGCGACTACACCGTGGACCTCGTCGCGGGCGACGCCCAGGGCGCCACCGACATCGCGGTCACCGCGGAGCAGATGGCCAAGGTCCAGGCCACGAAGAAGGCCGCGGGCGAGTTCCTCGAGATGAGCTTCGACATCGCCGTCGTCGACGGCCAGCTCAACCTCGAGCTCTCCGGCACCGCGGCGAACCTCGCGGGCCTGACGATCACGCGCCAGGCGCCGCGCGAGGCCGCGAAGGAGCCCACGGCCTACGTCACGGGCGACTCCACCGTGCAGACCTACACCGACGGCTACGCGCCGCAGGCGGGCTGGGGTCAGATGCTGGAGCGGTTCCTGTCCGACGACGTCGCCGTGGACAACCAGGCGATCGGCGGCCGCTCGTCGAAGAACTTCATCAGCCAGGGCCGCCTCGACACGGTGCTGCGCGAGATCCGCCCGGGCGACTACCTGTTCGTCCAGTTCGGCCACAACGACGCGAGCTACGGCGTCGACGACCGGTACGCGGCCCCCGCGGACTACCGCAACTACCTGCGGGCCTACGTCGACGGCGCGAAGCAGCGCGGCGCCACGCCGATCCTCGTCACCCCGGTGTCGCGGCGCAGCTTCGACGCCACGGGGCAGGCGAACGTGTCCTTCCCCGAGTACGTGGAGCAGGTGCGCCAGCTCGCCGAGGAGACGGGGACGCCGCTGGTCGACCTGTCGGCGTCCAGCCGCGCCTACCTCACCGACATCGGCCCGGAGGCGGCGAAGTCCGTCTTCCTGTGGGTGCCCGCGGGCGTGTACGCCGGGCGGCCGAACGGCACGCAGGACGACACCCACTTCCAGACCTACGGCGCCATCCAGATGGCGCGGCTCGTCGCGCAGGACGTCAAGAAGCTCGACCTCCCCCTCGCCGACGACGTCGTCGACGCGGAGCCGCCGGCCGAGGTGCCCGCACGGCCCGCGGGCGTCGTGGCCGGCAGCGTGTCCAGCTCGAGCGCGCGCCTGCGCTGGACCGCCGTCGACGGCGCGGACATCTACAAGGTGCAGGTCAAGCGGGCGGACGCCGCGGACGACGCGTACACGCTGGCGACGACGTCGACCATCGCGCAGGCGGACGTCACGGGCCTCGAGCAGGGCACGGCCTACGACGTGCGGGTGGTCGCCGTGAACGGCAAGGGCGACTCCGAGCCGTCCCAGGCCGTGCGCGTCACGACGAAGGCGCCGGTCTACCGGTTCGACATGCAGCTCGCCGGGAACGTGACCCAGGACGGGTACCTGCCCGTCGACCCGACCACCACGTACACGGCCGCACGCGGCTACGGGTTCACCGGCGCGGTGCCGGGCGGGCGAGACCGCGGCGACAGCTTCGACCCGAAGCCGAGCGCCCTGCTGCGCGACTTCCTCCTGCCCGGCAAGAGCACGCCGTTCGCCGTCGACGTCCCGAACGGGACGTACGCGGTCACGGTCCACTGGGGCGACCTGATCGGGACGGCGAAGCTGGGCACCACGCTGGAGGGCAAGGACTACGGTTCGTCCAACGCGGGCAAGGGCAGCCTCTCGACCAAGGTGATCCAGCCGGTGGTCGTCACCGACGGGCGGCTCGACGTCGTCGCGGACGGCTGGCTCAACGGGCTCGAGATCACGCCGCTGCTGTACGCGCCGACGAAGCTCGTGGCCGACGACGTCCAGGTCGACGGCACCGACGTCGCGGTCTCGCTCAGCTGGGAGGCCGCGAAGGACGCGGCCGGGTACCGGGTGTACCGGCAGGCCGAGGGCGCGGACGCGCCCGAGGCGCTCGGCGAGCCGACCGGCGCGTCGTTCGTCGACACGACGGCCGACGTCGGGCTCACCTACACCTACACGGTGGTCGCGCTCGACGCGGCGGGCACCGAGTCCGTGCCGTCGAACGCGGTGGAGCTGGTGACGGTCGACCCGGACGTCGCGAAGGCCGCGGTGCCCACGGGTCTCGCCGTCGGCGACGTGGCGAAGCACTCGGTCGCGCTGAGCTGGGACGAGGTCGACGGAGCGCTCTTCTACCAGGTGTACCGGGCCGCGCCCGGGAAGGACCTCACCCTGCTGGCGCGGGCGTCCGAGCCGTCCTACACGGACTCCGACGTCCTCACCACGGTCGGCTACACGTACGCCGTCGCGTCCGTGAACGCGGGCGGCGTGTCCGACCGCTCCGCCACGGTCACCTCTCCGGCGCCGACGAGGCTCGCCCGCCAGGCCGAGCGTCTCGACCGGTCGCCGGTCGCGGTCGCGACGGGCGACGACGGTGCTGACGGCGTGTACGTCGGCTGGCGGGTGCTGGGCGACGACCCGGACGACGTGGCGTTCCACGTCTACCGGGACGGCACGCGGATCACGGACCAGCCGCTGACCGGCGCGAGCAACCTCGTGGACCCGGACGGCACGGCAGGCTCGACCTACCGGGTCGCCACGGTGCGCGACGGCATCGAGCGCTGGGCCACGCCGGAGTTCTCCGTGTGGGACGACCAGACGCTCGACGTCCCGCTGGACAAGCCGGCCGACGCGTACACCAAGGACGGCCAGCCGTACTCCTACCGCGCCAACGACGTCTCCGTGGGGGACGTGGACGGCGACGGCCGGTACGAGCTCGTCGTGAAGTGGGACCCGACCAACTCGCAGGACAACTCGAAGGGCGGGTACACGGGCAACGTCTACCTCGACGCCTACGAGCTGGACGGCACGAAGCTGTGGCGCATCGACCTCGGCAAGAACATCCGGGCCGGGGCGCACTACACGCAGTTCCAGGTGTTCGACTACGACGGCGACGGCCGCGCCGAGGTCATGACCAGGACCGCCGACGGCACCGTCGACGGGGCGGGCGTGACGATCGGCGACGCGCGCGCCGACTACCGCAACTCCTCGGGGTACGTGCTCGACGGCCCGGAGTTCCTCACCGTCTTCGACGGCGAGACGGGCGCCGCCGTCGACACGGTCGACTACACGCCCGCGCGCGGCGACGTCAGCTCGTGGGGTGACGGGTACGGCAACCGGGTCGACCGGTTCCTCGCGGCGACCGCGTACCTCGACGGCGAGCACCCGAGCGCGGTCTTCGCCCGCGGCTACTACACGCGCGCCGTGCTCGTCGCGTACGACTTCGACGGCTCGAAGCTCTCGAAGCGGTGGGTGTTCGACTCCGACGAGCAGGGCGACCAGTACCGCGGGCAGGGGAACCACAACCTCACCGCGGCCGACGTCGACGGCGACCAGAAGGACGAGATCGTCTACGGCTCCATGACGATCGACGACGACGGCGAGGCGCTCTACAACACCGGGCTCGGGCACGGGGACGCGCTGCACGTCTCCGACTTCGACCCGTCCCGGCCCGGCCTCGAGGTCTTCGCGGCCCACGAGGACATGGGGAAGTCGGGCAACACCGGGGCGACGTTCCGGGACGCCGCCACCGGCGAGGTCCTGTGGTCCATCCCGGCCACGAAGGACACCGGCCGTGCCGCGATGGGCGACATCGACCCGCGGTACGACGGCGCGGAGGGCTGGGCCGTCGGCGGGGACGCCGCGTGGAACTCGCGCACCGGCCAGCTGCGCTCGGCCTCGGGCGAGCTGATCTCCTCGACGATCCCGGCGGCCAACTTCCTCACGCTCTGGGACGGTGACCTCCTGGCCGAGATCACCGACCACGACTGGGACGAGGCGACCCGCACCGGCGTGCCGACCATCTCCAAGTGGGACTACGAGAACGCCAAGGAGGTGGAGCTCTACCGGGCCTCCGGGACCCTGTCGAACAACGACACGAAGGGCACCCCGGCCCTGCAGGCCGACCTGTTCGGTGACTGGCGCGAGGAGATCGTGACCCGGACCGCCGACTCGACGGCGCTGCGGATCGCCACCACGACGATCCCGACCGAGCACCGGCTGCGGACCCTGATGTCCGACTCGCAGTACCGGCAGTCGGTCGCCTGGCAGAACACCGCCTACAACCAGCCCCCGCACACGTCGTACTTCCTCGGCGAGGGGATGGACACGCCGGCGGCGCCGCGCCTGGCCTTCACGACCGACGCCCCCGCCGCCGAGCGGGTGCCCGGTCCGGCCACGGCCGAGCCCGGCACGCCCACGGTGACGATCGACGCGTCGCAGCGCGTCGCGCTGCTGCGGGGGGCCGGCACGGCGACGTTCCACGTCACCCTGGGCCGGGGCCAGAACGGTGAGAGCGTCACCCTGCTGCAGGACGGCGACGTCGTCGCCGAGCAGGAGCTCGTCGACGCGACGCCCGCACGTCAGCGGGCCGACCTCACGGTGGAGGGCATCACCGCCGGCAAGCACCGGTACGTGGCCGTCCTCACCAACCGGTTCGGCGAGACGCGGAGCCAGCCCCTCACGCTGGTCGCGCGCGACCGGCGCTGACGCGCGTCGGCCACCCGCCCGTCCCGTGGGACTGTCTC